>NZ_JAHBDN010000069.1:0-44452 GCF_019956445.1 Pseudomonas sp. BF-R-19 | reverse complement strand
CACGATCATCCTGTGCATGTAGATGAAAGGTGTGTTTTCCCAGATCGATGGCGGCAATAGCTACTTTGCTCATGGCAATGATCTCCGATAAGCCCCCTGTGAAAGCTTAGTGGGCGATCACAGGGGGCGGCGGGGGTAGCCATTTCATTAGTGGACGGCGGTGCTTTTAGAAAATCTTACGTTGCTGTTCAGCTGCCATTGCTAGTCTGTAATTCCTTGAGACCGCAATGGAGCACCCTCATGGCTATTCAGGCCCTGCGCGCCGACGCATCGCACATCGACCAGATCGCCCCTTTGTTTGACGCTTACCGGATGTTCTACAAGCAGCCGTCGAACCTTGCGCAATCGCGCGCCTTCATCGCCGAGCGACTCGCCCGGGATGAATCGGTGATATTTCTTGCCCAGGACACCGACGGTGAAAACCTCGGCTTCGTCCAGCTGTTCCCGACCTTTTCCTCGATCGATGCCCATCGCACCTGGCTGCTCGGTGATCTGTTCACCACGCCCGCCGCCCGGGGCAAAGGTGTCGGCACCGTGCTGATGAACACCGCCCGGGATTTCGCGAAGCTGGCCGGTGGCAAAGGCATGACCCTGGAAACCGCCACCGACAACCTCACCGCCCAACGCCTGTATGAATCCCTGGGCTGGGTGCGCGACCCCGGTTACTACACCTATTGCCTGGATCTGAAAAAAGACTGACTCAGCGATCCAGTCAGCCAAACACCGGCCGCATGAACGAACGCTCGTAGCTGAGGATGAATTTCCTGTCTTCGGCGTACTTGAACGCGGCGATGCACTCAGGATCGTTCATCGATTGCTGCCGGTAATGCTCGTACGTGGCCAGGCTGGGGAAGGTGAACAGCGCCAAGGCGATGTTGTTGGCGCCCTCCGACGGCAAAAAGTAGCCGTGGTGCTGGCCGCCGAACTTTTCCACCAGGGGAATCCACAACTTGCCGTAGTGCTCGAACGCGTCGAGCTGGTAGGGATCGAGCACGTATTTCAGGTAGCAGGTCACCATTGTTTCGTTCCTTGATCAGGTTTGAGGGCAGTCGCCACTGTAATCAACCGTGGGCGCCCGGCACAGCCGCTTGTTCGATATTGACCGGTAAGTTTGCGCCGGAGGCATGCGCTGACGCCGCCGCACTATTGGTTCAGTCAATAGTCACCATCAAGAATCGCAAGTTCTGTTTTTTGCGCAAAGGCGGAAAATTGCCGGCATTGAACACGCTGCTCAAGGAAACTGCGCGATGAAAATCTTGACCCGACTGGCTGTGATTGCCCTGTTGTTGGGCAGCGTTGCATCCACCGCATCGGCCTTTGCCGAAGACGCACGCACCTGCCATCTGCCGCCCATCACCGCTGGCCAGGGCGGGCTGCAATACGGGCAGACGGTCGGGGTGCTGTACAGCGAAAACACCGTGGAAAACCTGCAATACCTTGAGCAATACCACTCGGTGGCCGTCAACGGTGCGAAGAACGCACTGGATGCGCGGATTCGCCAGGCGTTCGTCAACAGCTCCGATCCGGACCTGGCCATCGACTGGCTGATGGGTTCGCTGCACCACACCTTTGTGTCGGTGACGGTCTACGACAACCTCGATGCCCTGGTGCAGGCCCATCCCGATGTGGTGGTGATGCTCGATACCCACAACCAGTTGCTGACCCAGCGTAACGACCGGGTCGAGGCGCGTTTCGCCGCGCGGTTCTACGACGCCAACCTGCAGTACATCGGCAAGGCCGAAGGTGCAGTGGAAAAACAACTGCCGTCGGTGTGGGTGCATGACAAGGCCGTGCCCGAGATTGCCGCGCAAATCGAACAGCAACGCGACCTGCAACTGACCGCGCTGAAACAGTTCGATGCGTCGCTGAAGGCGCTGGTAACCGCCGGATTGACCGCAACAACAAATTAATCAGCCCGACGCCCATTGAGCGGCGGACAACCCGATCCACCGTGGATTTCCATTCAGGACCTGATACATGCGCACTGTTTTTGCCCCGAGCCTGGTATTCGCTTCGCTGCTGCTGGCCGGTTGTGCCACGCCGAACAATCCGACCATGACCCTGCAGACCAGCAAGTCGCCCGAGGAGTACACCCATTGCGTGGTGCCGAAGTTGCAGCACGATGCGCTCAACCCAACGGTGTCGCAGACCCAGCGCAGCTACCGCATCGTCATCCCGAGCAAAGTGGCGGCGGACAATGTGCTGGAAACCTATAAAGCCTCGAGCGGCGGCAAGGTGTTCCTGTACGAGCGCAAGCTGCTGGCCTCGGCGTTCGTGCCGTCGACGTTCGAGCGTGCGGCGCAGGAGTGTTTGTAAGCAGAATTTCAGGCAAAAAAAAGCTGCCGGGACTGGCAGCGAAAAGTTAAAGCACGCATTGAATGACTTGATTATGCCGCCCGGTTCATGACGAATCGATGACAGCTTGATGGACATTCATCAGGGTGCCGTTAATTCGCTGACTGCCGACTAATAGTGGTGTGGGTCAGATCTCCCGGCGCTGTCATCCGGGTGTCATCGAAGTAATGGCAAGATCCTCGCAATCCGTCTTGAGTGCCCGACGGCCGCCAGTCCGCCGGCAGATGAATGTGCAAGGAACCCCCTATGAAAGACGCCCCGCTGTTTGCCGCCATCGACCTGGGCTCCAATGCGTTTCGCCTGATGATTGGCCAGTCGGTGAGACGGAACCAGCAGATGGTCGTCCAGGAAGTGAAGACCCTGCGTGAGCCGGTCCGTCTGGCCGAAGGCCTGCAGGGCGGGGCGCTCGATGAGTTGGCGCTGGACCGTGGCTGGCAGGCGCTGGCGCGATTCGGCAAGAAACTGCGCGGTTTCGAGGCCGGGCGCGTGCGGGCGGTGGCCACCAGCGCAGTACGCGAAGCGGACAACGCGCCGCTGTTCCTGGCCAGTGCCGAACGCCACCTGGGCTTTCGCATCGACGTCATTTCCGGTCACGAAGAGGCGCAACTGGTCTACGCCGGCGTGGCCCACACCTTGCCGGCGCAAACCACGCGGCTGGTGGTGGATATCGGCGGCGGCTCCACGGAGATGATCATCGGCCGTGGCGACCAGCTGCTGGTCGCCGAGAGCATTGCCATCGGCAGCGGCACCTTCGGTGCGCGTTACTTCCATGGCGGGCGGATCGTGGCCGAAGCGCTGCTGGAGGCCGAACGCGCGGCCACCGTGCAATTCGAACGCATTGCCCGGCGTTACCGCGCCATGGGCTGGCAGCAGGCGGTCGGTTCTTCCGGGACGGCGCGGATGTTGGCCAAGGTGCTCAAGGCCAATGGCTTGAATGATGACGGCC
This sequence comes from Pseudomonas sp. BF-R-19, assembly GCF_019956445.1. Lineage (NCBI taxonomy): Bacteria > Pseudomonadati > Pseudomonadota > Gammaproteobacteria > Pseudomonadales > Pseudomonadaceae > Pseudomonas > Pseudomonas sp. BF-R-19. Next base: position 41,151 of record NZ_JAHBDN010000069.1, on the reverse strand, counting down.
AGAGCGGCATCACCTACGGCGGCCTGTTGCGCCTGTCGTTGCGCCTGCTGGAGGTCAAACATGTGAAACACCTCAAGTTGGCCGGTTTGCCCACCCATCGCCTGAGCATTTTGCCCGGCGGTCTGGTGGTGATGCTGGCCGCGTTCAAGGTGTTCGGGATCACGCACATGATTGCGTCAGAACCGGGTTTGCGGTTCGGCGTGCTGCATGGATTGATGAGCAAACACTAAAACACCCAGCCAGCAGAGGTAAAACCATGACCGACCCCCGTCGCGTGCTGTTCGTCTGCGCCCGGAACGATGTCCGCTCCCCCATGGCCGAAGCCCTGTTGCGCCACATCGATCCTGCCGATTTCCAGGCCTTCAGTGCCGGGCTCGAGGCCACCGAGATCGACCCGCGCACGTTCGAATCCCTGGATCACATCGGTGTCGATGCCAGCGGCTTGCGCAGCAAGTCCCTCGAAGATTTCGAAGGCCAGGCGTTCGACTACGTCATCACCCTGTGCGACAAGTCCTCCGAAGAGGCCGCGCGCATGCCGTTTAACGCTGAAGTGATGGTCTGGAGCTTCGAAGACCCGACCACCAGCGAAAGACACGACCCGTTCCGCCATACCCTCCAGGAAATCGGCGACCGCATCAAAATGTTCGTCACCGTGAAAACCCGCCCCGTGCCCCAGGCGCCGTCAGTCAGCGATTCCTGAAAACCATCGAGCAGCGTCTACCCTCATCGGTCACAACCATCATGATGAGGGTCGAAACGGTGATGAAAACGGACAAGGTTGAAACAAACGAAGCCTCGGCGCTGATTGACGAGCGAATCCGGGAACTGGCCGACTGGCGCGGCGAAACCCTGGCCCACGTTCGCAAGATCATCCGCCAGGCCGACCCCGAAGTGATTGAAGAGTGGAAGTGGGGTGTGCCGGTGTGGTCCCATGCTGGCATCATTTGCACCGGCGAGACCTACAAGCAAGTGGTGAAAATGACCTTCGCCAAGGGCGCTTCGCTTGATGATCCGTCGAAGCTGTTCAACGCCAGCCTTGAAGGCAATACCCGGCGTGCCATCGATATTCGCGAGGGTGAGCGGATCGATGAAAAGGCGCTGAAGGCGTTGATTCAGGCGGCCATTGAGCTCTATACATCCCGAACCCAATCCAAAAAGTAAGCCAGTGCGCAGAACCCCTGTGGGAGCGGGCTTGCTCGCGAAGAGGTCTTCACATTCAACATCGTAGGTGGCTGGACTACTGCTTTCGCGAGCAAGCCCGCTCCCACATTTTGATTGGCGTCGAACATAGATCCAGCATGCAGTGAAGGACCCCTGTGGGAGCGGGCTTGCTCGCGAAGAGGTCTTCACATTCAACATCGTAGGTGGCTGGACTACCGCTTTCGCGAGCAAGCCCGCTCCCACATTTTGATTGGCGTCGAACATAGATCCAGCATGCAGTGAAGGACCCCTGTGGGAGCGGGCTTGCTCGCGAAGAGGCCTTCACATTCAACATCGTAGGGGCTGGACTACCGCTTTCGCGAGCAAGCCCGCTCCCACATTTTGATTGGCGTCGAACATAGATCCAGCATGCAGTGAAGGACCCCTGTGGGAGCGGGCTTGCTCGCGAAGAGGCCTTCACATTCAACATCGTAGGTGGCTGGACTACTGCTTTCGCGAGCAAGCCCGCTCCCTCATTTTGATTGGCGTCGAACATAGATCCAGCATGCAGTGAAGGACCCCTGTGGGAGCGGGCTTGCTCGCGAAGAGGCCTTCACATTCAACATCGTAGGGGCTGGACTACTGCTTTCGCGAGCAAGCCCGCTCCCACATTTTGATTGGCGTCGAACATAGATCCAGCATGCAGTGAAGGACCCCTGTGGGAGCGGGCTTGCTCGCGAAGAGGTCTTCACATTCAACATCGTAGGTGGCTGGACTACCGCTTTCGCGAGCAAGCCCGCTCCCACAGGGATTGCGTCCATTTGACCACTTGGGATATCCCCGGCCTGCATGTTCCAATAGCCATCCGGCAACACCCGACTGGAAACGGAACATGAAGAAAATCGCCGCCCTGACCCTCGCCCTGGCGCTCACCGCTGGCCTGTTCAGCATGCCCACCCTTGCTGCGGGCGATGTCCAGGCCGGGGAGAAAGTGTACAAGCGCCTCTGCAGCGGCTGTCATCAGATCGGCGAATCGGCTCGCGCCTTCTTTGGCCCGCAGCTCAATGGCGTGATCGGTCGCGACTCCGCCGTCACCACGGACTACGTGTATTCCGATGCAATGATGTCAGCCAACCTGGTCTGGAATCGCGAAACCCTGATCGCCTACCTCGAAGCGCCGAAGAAAGTCGTGCCCGGCACCCGCATGATTTTCTGGGGTCTCAGTGATCCGGAAAAAATCGAAGACCTGCTGGCCTACCTGCAAACCTTCCCGGCGCAATGATCACGTCGTGGTCTGCTGCTCGGTCGCCAGATTGTTGACCAGCCACTCGGTGAAGGCCCGCGCCATCGCGATGTTTTCGCTGTCACGGTGGGTCAGCAGCGCCCAGTTCGGGCCGCGGATGGTTTGCTCCACCATCGGCTGCAACAGCCCGGTGGCCCGCGCCTGCCGACTCAGCAACTGGCTCACCAGCGCAATGCCCAGCCCGGTGCAGGCCGCGTCCAGCAGCAAACCCGGATCGGAAAAATTCAGCCCCTGATCCATCTGCCCCACATCAATGCCCGATTCCACCGCCCAGTGGCTCCAGTCCATTTCCCGCTCGCCATGCAGGGTGGTGCGCTGTTCCACCGGCACGGCCAACAGGCTCGGATGGCACGCCGGGTAGAGGCGGTCGGCGTGCAGCACCTTGAAGCTGCATTCGGCCTGGGAGCCGATGTCGTCGCGCACCGCCAGGTCGATGGTCTGACTGGCCATGTCCGGCACTTCATCGGTGCTGAAAATCCACAGGTCGACCTGTGGATGCTGGCGACGGAAATCCCCCAGGCGCGGCAACAGCCAGTGCCGGGCAAACGCCGGGGTGGTGTTGAGCACCAGTTGATTGGGTTTCTGGTATTGCCCCAACCGGCGAATGCCCACCGCCAATTGCTGCAACAACGCCTGGGTGGTGCTCAGCAGATCGTGACCGGCATCGGTCAGGCTGACGCTGCGCCCGCTGCGATAGAACAGAGGTTGTTCAAGGTAGGCCTCAAGGCTGCGGATCTGCTGGCTGATCGCCGATTGGGTGAGGTGCAACTCATCGGCGGCCTTATGAAAACTGCCCAGCCGGGCGGCGGCTTCGAAGCCGCGCAGGGTGCTCAGGGGCGGCCAGTGTTTGAGCATATCGATAAGTTCCTCTAATCAGTTATCTGCAAAATCCATCGTTTGTTTGCCCGTTTTTCCAGCCGTAGCATGCATGCCAAGACCGCCAAGGCCGTTTTCATTGAACACAATGACTTAACTCAGAGGTACTTGTCATGCAGCAGAACGAATTTCAAAACAGTGCTTGGACGATGCCGGCCGAGTGGGTCACCCACGCCGCCACCTGGATGGTCTGGCCGCACAACAAGAGCCTTTGGGAGTCAGGCTGGCGGGTGACACTGCCACAGGTTCAAGAAGACTTCGCCCGGGTGGCCAACGCCATCGCCCGCTTCGAACCGGTGAAGCTGGTGGTCGATCCTTCAGCCGTCGCCAGCGCCAAGGCCTTGTGCGGGCCGAACATCGAGTTGATCGAACTGGCGGTCAACGACAGCTGGTGCCGCGACTCCGGCCCGAGTTTCGTTTGCCACCCGCAGCAAGGCCTGGCCGGTGTGAGCTGGCGCTTCAACGCCTGGGGCGGCAAGTCGGCCCACGATCTGGACGAAAGCCTGGCCCGTCGCGCGCTGAATCATCTGGGCCTGGAGTGTTTCGGCACCGCGCTGAGCAACGAGGGCGGCGCCATTCATGTGGACGGCGAGGGCACGCTGATCACCACCGAATCGGTGTTGCTCAACCCCAATCGCAACCCAGGCGTGACCAAGGCCGAGATCGAAGAGATCTTCACCCGCCTGCTGGGTGTGAAGAAAACCATCTGGCTGCCGGGCGATCCGGACTACGTGACCGGCGACATGACCGACGGCCACGTCGACGGTGTGTGCGCCTTTGCCCGCCCGGGCGTGCTGCTGGTGGACGCCACCCACGACCAGAGCTCGGTGTACGCCGCAGTCGCACGGGAAAACCGTCGCGCTCTTGAGCTGGCCACCGACGCGCAAGGTCGCAAGTTCGAACTGATCGAACTCTATGAAGCCTCCGATGCGGTGGACACCGAGGCTGAAGTGTTCTGCGCCTCCTACACCAATTTCTACATCGCCAATGGCGCGATCATCATGCCGGCCTACGGCATCGATGCCGACAAGGTCGCTGCCGAAGTGCTGGCGCAGGCATTCCCCGGACGCGAAGTGGTGCCGGTGCGGATCAACCACCTAGCCCATGGCGGCGGCGGTGTGCATTGCATCACCCAGCAACAGCCGGGCTGGCCGGTGCGGGGTTGATGCCATGACACTGCTGACCATCGCCACCACCCAGATGCCCTGCACCTGGGACCTCAAACACAACCTCGACCAGGCCGAACAACTGGTCCGCGAGGCCGCGGCCAAGGGCGCGCAGGTCATCCTGTTGCAGGAGCTGTTCGCCACGCCGTACTTCTGCATCGAGCAACACCACAAACACCTGGCACTGGCCGAGGAGTATCGCGACAGCCACGTGCTCCAGCGCTTTGCCGCATTGGCCAAAGAGTTGGGCGTGGTGCTGCCGCTGAGCTGGTACGAGAAGGCCGGCAATGCCTACTTCAATTCACTGAGCGTGGCCGACGCCGACGGGCGCCTGTTGGGCGTGTACCGCAAGACCCACATCCCCAACGCCATCGGCTATCAGGAGAAGGAATACTTCAGCCCCGGCGACAGCGGGTTCCGGGTCTGGGACACCGCGTTCGGGCGCATCGGCCTGGGCATCTGCTGGGACCAGTGGTTCCCCGAAACCGCTCGCTGCCTGGCCTTGATGGGCGCCGAAGTGCTGCTGTTCCCGACCGCCATCGGCTCCGAACCGGGCTGCGCCACACTCGATTCCCGGGATCACTGGCAAATGACCATGCGCGGCCACGCCGCCGCCAACCTGCTGCCGGTAGTGGCGGCCAACCGTGTCGGCCGGGAAGCGGCGACCACCGACCCGTCTCTGCAAATGAACTTCTACGGCTCGTCGTTCATCTGCAATCACAAGGGCAAGTTGCTCGCCGAAGCCGACCGCGACAGTACCGGCGTGCTGGTCCACAGCCTGGACCTGGCGGCCATGCGCGAAGACCGCCTGACCTGGGGCATCTACCGCGACCGCCGTCCGGACATGTACGGCGCCTTGTTGACCCAGGACGGTCGTCAGATCCACTCACGCTGGGCAACCCAAGGGGTGTGACATGAACACGATCAACAAGCTGTGCCTGGCCATGGGGCTGGCGCTGGGCTGTGCGGTGCCTGCGTTGCACGCCGAGGAGAAAACCCTGCGGCTGTACAACTGGGCTGATTATTTTGCCGAAGACACCCTCAGTAAATTCACCGCCGAAACCGGGATCAAAGTGATCTACGACGTCATGGAAGGCAGTGAAACCCTTGAGGCCAAGATGTTGGCCGGCGGCAGCGGTTACGACCTGATCTTCCCTGGCGACACCGTGGCTGAACGCTTGATGCGCGCTGGCAGCCTGCAACCGCTGGTTCAGTCAAAAATCGCTGCGATGGCTGATATTGAGCCCGGGTTGCAGAAACTGCGCTCGCGTTATGAATATTCGAGCAAAGCGACGGTGCCATACACCTGGGGCACCATCGGCCTGACCTACAACGCCGAGCAAATCGCCAAGCGTGAACCGGACGCACCGGTCAATAGCCTGGACATGCTGTTCAAGCCGGAACTGGCGGCGAAGTTCGCTGACTGCGGCATCTCGATGATCGACTCGCCGGACGAAGTGCTGGCGGTGGTGCTCAACTACCTCGGCCGCGACCCGCGCAGCGCCAAACCGGCGGACCTGGCGGCGGCCAGTGACCTGCTGATGAAGTTGCGGCCGTACATTCGCAAGTTCCAGTCGCAACCGGTGACCGACCTGGTCAACGGCAACCTGTGCGTGTCCCTGGGCTACAGCGGCGACATGACCCAGGCGCAACGCACGTCGGACAGTGCCGGCAAGAAAACCACCTTCCACTACCGCATCCCCCGCGAAGGCACCACAGTGTGGTTGGACACCATGGCCATTCCCGTCGACGCCCGGCACCCGGAGTACGCCTACGCCTTCATCAACTTCGTGATGCGCCCGCAGAACATGGCGGCCATCAGCAACTTCACCGGCTACCCGACCTCCAACGCCAAGGCACGCCCGGATGTCGATGCCGCGATGCGCAACAACCCGGATATCTACCTCGATGAAGCCACCTACGCACGGCTGATTCCCGGCAAGGACATTCCCCAGGCCGACATGCGGGCACGCATGCGCACCTGGACCAAATTCAAGACCGCTACAGTCAAATGATCACCGGCCGGCCCGAGGGCCGGCCAAACCTCGATTTCAGGAAAACACATGCCGACACGTCGAACATTCATCAAGCAGGTATCGATCGCCGCCGGGCTGGGCGCGGTGGCGTCCATGGGATTGGGCTTTGCCGGCCTGCCGGTGCGAGCGGCCGGCAAGGGCAACTGGTACATGCCCGATGAAGGGGACAAACACCAGCGGGCTTTCATCGCCTTCGGCGCCCAGGCAGCGATCTGGGAGGACTTCACGCCCCACGTACAAGACGCCCTTGGCCGGATCGCTCGCAGCATTGCCGAATACGAGCCGGTCACGGTGTTCTGTCGTCAGGGCGAACGGCACCTGGCCGAAAGCAAATGCGGCAGCCACAACACCACCTTCGTGATCACCGAACTGGACGACATCTGGATGCGCGACATCGGCGCCAATTTTGTCGTCGATACCAACGGCGGCCTCGGCGCCGTGGACTTCAACTTCAACGGCTGGGGCAACAAACAGCAGCATGAGGACGATGCGCAATTGGCCGCCCAGGTCGCCGAAAACGCCAAGGCGGATTACCTGCGCAGCGAGCTGGTGGGCGAGGGCGGTGGCATCGAAGTGGACGGCCACGGCACCGGGATCATGACCGAAAGCAGCTGGATCAACCGCAATCGCAATCCCGACTGGACCAAAGCCGACGTCGAGGCAGAACTGAAGGAACGCCTGGGGCTGCGCAAAATCATCTGGCTGCCGGGCATCAAGGGCAAGGACATCACCGACGCCCACGTCGACTTCTATGCGCGGTTCGTCCAGCCCGGCGTGGTCATCGCCAACCTCGACAACGACCCCGAGTCCTACGACTACAAGGTCACTCGCGCCCATTTGCAGATCCTCGAAAACGCCACGGATGCCGATGGCCGCCAGTTGCAGGTGCATACCGTGTCGCCGCCGCTCAACCCGCGCAACAGCCGGTTCAGCAAAGACAATCAGGACTTCGCCGCGGGCTACATCAACTACTTCGTGATCAATGGCGCGATCATTGCTGCGCAATTCGGCGACGAAGAAGCCGATGCCAAAGCCTTCGACCTGCTGTCCGAACTCTACCCGCAGCGCAAGGTGGTGCAACTCGACATCGACGCGATCTCCGCCGGTGGTGGCGGGATTCACTGCGTGACCAGTCATCAGCCGTTGGTTTAACAGCTGACATTTGAAGCTGTACACAAATCCTGTGGGAGCGGGCTTGCTCGCGAAGGGGCCGGCACATTCAGCATCAATGTCGCCTGATACTCCGCCTTCGCGAGCAAGCCCGCTCCCACAGGGTTATTTGCTGAGTCAGGCTTTTGTGGACTTCAGATATGCCCCCAACCGCCGCCCCATTTCCTCACCCAATGCCTGCAAGCCACTCAACGGTCGCACCATCACTTCAAGCTCGACAATCTTGCCCTGTTCGTTGAAGCGGATCATGTCGATGCCCTTCAGCTCTTTCCCGCCGACCTTGGCACTGAATTCGAGAATCACGTTCAAGCCATCCGCCGTCGCCAGTTCGCGGTGATAGGCAAATTCCTCGAACACGTTGATGACCGTATTGAGGATCATCGACACCACCGGCGCCCCCGGATACGGCGTATGCGCCATCGGCGAACGGAACACCGCCTGCGGATCGAGCAGTTCTGGCAAGCCGCTCAAGTCGCGCTTGCCGATCATCACGTGCCACTGCTTCAGGGACGCTGCGACGTTATGGTTCAGATTCAGCTCGGACATCTTCAACTCCTGCTTTTTATTGTTGTGCTGCGAAAGCGTTGGTCGATAACCCTGGCGGCATCGTCGGCCCACTGGCGGTAGAGCATCGGCCCCGGATGAAAACCATCGCTGGCCATCAGGCCCGGTTCGGGTGCCAGCGGGGTAGTCAGCATCGTACATTGATCCAGACGTGCGGCCAGATCCGCCAAATGTGCATTGAAACGACGTGCCCTGAACCCCAGAAACCAGCGCAGCGGCTGCGGCAGGGCAGGGAACAAGTGCATCGGCGGAAGCGGCGACACCACAATCTGCTTCACCGCGAACTTGTCGCACAACAGCGCCATCAGACGCTGTTGCCGAGCGAGCCACTGATCCAGGGTGAGCGAGCTGGTGACATCGTTGACGCCAATCGACAACAGCGCCACATCGAACGGCTCGGGGGCGTGCTGCTCGAGCAGCTCCAGCAACCCTTGGGAATCCAGACCCGTGCGCGCCCAGAGTTTCCACGACACCTGGTAATCATCGGCCAAGCGCTCGACCAGCCGACCGCTGAGGGCTTCGCCTTGAGTTGCCGCACCCACGCCTGCAGCGGCGCTGTCGCCGACGATCAACAGCCGTAGAATGTCGCCGCTGCCGACCTCGCCCTGGCGCTCACCTTCGGCCTCCGGCAACTTAGGCGTCACCCGCCTGGTGTAGAGACCTTGCGCCAGCAACACCGGGCCGAGCAGGATTTTAGCGAGGGTTTCAGTGTGGCTCATGGGCAGGCGCCTGATTGAAGAGGGAGATTACCCAGCGGATTCATCATCGAAAATGCTCTCGATAGGCAGTGCAAATGCCCGGGCAATCTGAAACGCCAAGGGCAGGCTGGGATCATAGCGGCCATTTTCGATGGCATTGATGGTCTGCCGCGAAACATTCAGCAACGCCGCCAGATCGACCTGAGACCACTTGCGTTCGGCACGCAGTTCCTTGAGACGGTTTTTCATTGATAGCGCCGCTTGGCAAGTCTGAGCCCGATCATCCACATCAGGCCCATCACTGGCCACACACAGACCCAGGACACGTGTGGAAAGCCGACATTCTCCAGAAAACCGTAGGTGAAGGTCAGCAATGCCGAAGCGGCAAAGGCAAAACCGAGAGCTTCGTACTGAATACGCAAATGCATTTCGTCCAGCGTGCGCATATTGCGCACCACCGCCCAACACATCAGCCCCGCAGGAATCACAGGCAATAGCGTGATGACGATCTTCAGCGCCATGGCCATTTCTTGCCGGTCTTCAAGCAAGATCATCGAAACCAGCAACAGCACGGTGTACAGCGTAATCGCGACGCCCATTTCGATGTAGTAGCGCTTCATTGCATCCTCCTGATGTAAAAGTCCCTTTACATACTCGCCGGAGATTTCGCGAATGTAAAGGGTGTTTTACATTGATAGGGAGATCCCATGAAAAAGCCCGGCTGATTGGGCCGGACTCTTCGTCTGGATCACTTCACTGTCATCGCCCCACAACACACAACACACAACACACAACTCGCCAGTCGCACGAATCATCGCCTGGCCATGCAGGTAATCCTTGATCAGCGCGGAGCGTTCGGTGGCCAGCCATTGCGGGCAGTTCGGGTCTTTGCGATAGGGCAGGAACGCGGCGTACTGCGTGAGCAGCAGGTTTTGCAGGGTGTCGAGCTTGGGCCGGATGTCGTTGCCCAGGTCCGGCCGTGGCGTGTCCGGTGCCTTGTGCGCCGCTTGCCATTGTGCGATTCGGCCGTATTGCACCAGTTTGCTGGCTTCGATCTGGGCGGCGATCAGGTCGGCGACATCGTCGGGGTCGAGCTTGCGCTGGATGGCTTGCGCGCGCGCGTTGGCGATGACTTGCGCTTCCCGGGCGTTGTCCTGGACCGGTTTGCCGCTGTCCCACTTGGTCAGCGCCACCAGCTCGCTGATGTGCAACCGCTCATTCATCGTCGCCAGCAAGGGTTGCAAGGCATCGGGCGCCGGGGGCGTCGTGCCGGCCTGGGCACCGCCAGCGAACAAACCGAGCAGGGCGCAGGCCAGCCAGTGCGGCAGGCGTGGGGAACGGGGCATGGGCAGAACCTCCTTGGACGCGAAAATCACTCCGGCCTGTTTATCACAAGTGCGGCCAGGGAACGACAGGTTGCGCAGGATTCAGGCCAGCAACCGTTCAATCTGCGCCAGCTCCCAGGTACTGAGCAAACTCACCGGGTCGGTGCCGAAGCGTTGCCCATTGTCGAACACATATTCACGGCCATCGAGGCTTTGGCCGTGCAGGCAGTGGCGCAAGTGGCCGGTGTCGACCTCCAGTGTCAGTTGCCAGCCGTCGATGTCAACCCGTACATGGCCAGACTCGCTGGCGTCGTCGACTCGCTGGAAGGTGCAAATGCCCTGGGCGGCATCGCGCAACGGCTGGTAAACCTCGCGGGCGGTGAGGGCGGGCACAGGTGTCTCCGGGGTGAAATCGGAGGCACAGGATAAATCATCGCCATACAGAAAAGCCCGGCTGATAAGGCCTGGACTCTGTAGGAGCGAGCTTGCTCCGGGCGGCGTTCCGACGATGGACTTAAGAGCGCTGCGTTTAGCCAGTAAACACGCGTTATCGTTAACGACCATCGCGAGCAAGCTCGCTCCTACAGGTTACTCATTGCTTGCTCTATTTGCGGTTCAGCGCCTCTTCCGCCGCAGCAATTTCAGCCTGGCGCTTGACGATCATGTCGCCCACCGGCGGCCCCTGGAAGCGCCGGGCTTCAAAACCGAACCAGACGATGGCCGTCAGCACCAGGAAACCGATGGTGATGTACAGCGCCCAATCGTTCGGTGGCTGGATGCCGATGACGAAAATGATGAGCATCGACAGGATCGAGAGGATGGCGAACACCGAGTACCAGAAGCGCCCCAGGTTCCACGGTCCCATGGTCGGCCACTTCGACGTCCCAAAGGTAAACAGACCGAGCGCGATGGGAATGGCGAAGGAGAAGAACAGGAAGATCACCGTGCAGGACACCACGATCGTATAGACCGGAGTTTCCCCGACCGAGATCACCGACGAGCCCCAGTCGAACAGGACGGCAAGGGTGGCACCGGTCCAGATGGCCGCGACCGGGCTGCGATGGGTTGATGAGACCGAGGACAGCGCTTTTGAGCAGGGCAGGCCACCGTCCCGGGAGAACGCGAAGATCATCCGTGAAACCGAGGTCACGGTGGCCAGCCCGCAGAGCACCTGCGAAATGAAGATCGCCACGAAAAGCACCAGTTTCAGTGTCGGGTTGACCTGGGTGTTCATGGCCCAGAAAAACACGTTCCAGCCTTGCTTGGCCGCCTCGTCCATGTTCGGCAACATCAGCACGAACGCGCTGAGCATCAGCCAGCCGAACAGCAACGACCAGACCACTGACATGACCATGCCGCGCGGCACCGACATGGCTGCATTGCGAGTTTCCTCGGAGGTATGCGCGGAGGCGTCATAGCCGGTGATGGTGTAGATCGGCAGCAGCAGTCCGAGCATGAACACCCAGCCGTTGGAGACCTGCGGCCAGACGCTGCCACCCGCCTCGCCGGAATAGTTGCTGAAGGTCCACAGCCGCGCGAATTCATAGCTGGGTGCCGACATTAGGCAGACGATGGTCAGGGCCAGCGCCGTGGCGAAGATCAGGTAGCCGGAGAAGTCAGTGAGCTTGGCGGTCAGGCCGATGCCCAGGTGGTTGCACAAGGCCTGCAGGCCGGTGAGGATCGCCAGGAAAATCACCCGGACCGTGGTCGTGTCTTCCATGCCCAGTGCCGGTCCGAAGGCACCGAAAAAGAAGTAATAGGTGCCGACGTTGATCGCGCCCAGCACCGTGACCAGCCCCAGCAGGTTGAACCACGCGGTCAGCCAGCCGGTGAAGCGGTTACCGAGGATCGAGCCCCAGTGGTACAGGCCGCCAGCGGTGGGGTAGGCCGAGGAGATCTGCGCCATGGCCATGGCGAATACCCCGGAGATCAGGCAGCCGATCGGCCAGCCGATGCCGATGGATATCCCACCCGCGCCCGAGGTGCCTTGGGCCAGGGAGTTGATGCCACCCGAGAGGATGCAGATGATCGAAAAGGAAATGGCGAAGTTGGAGAAAACCCCCATTCGTCGTGAGAGTTGCTGGGCATAGCCCATGCTGTGCAGCACCTTGACGTCATCGTCGTGCGTTTCGGTGCCCGGCTGGCTTGCTGGGTTCATGATGTGTGCCCCTTGTCAGGTTTTGGACAGGCCGAACTGAGCCGCCGTAGGCTCGACCTTGGTTTTCTGTAGGAACGAGCTTGCTCCGGGCGGCGTTCCGACGATGGACTTGAGGATGACGCGGGGTGTCAGGCTCCCCGCGTCATCGTTGACGTTCATCGCGAGCAGGCTCGCTCCTACAGGTGGCCGTGAAACGCCGCGTCGAAAATCTTTGCCACGCCGTCCCGGGTCAATGGCAGCGGATTGCCGCCGGCGGAAGGGTCGACAATCGCCATGTCGGCGATCAGGTCGGCCTGCCGGTCATCCACGCCCAGTTCAACCAGGGTATGGGGCACGCCGATGTCCTTGCGCAGCTTGAGGACGAAGGCCAGGAAACTGTCGAACCCCGGGGAGGGCAGGCGCAGGTACGCCGCCAGGCGGGTGATGCGCTCCTCGATGGCCGAGCGATTGAACTGCAGCACATAGGGCATGAAGGTGGCATTGGTCATGCCGTGATGGGTGTCGTACAGCGCACCCACCGGATGTGAAAGCGCATGCATCCCGCCCAGGCCTTTCTGGAATGCCGTGGCGCCCATGGCCGCCGCCGCGAGCATTTGCGCGCGGGCCTCAAGGTCCGATGGCGTGTGTACCGCCTTCACCAGTGAGTTGGCCACCAGGCGCATGCCTTCCACGGCAATGCCATCGGCCAGGGGGTGAAAGCCGGGGGCGCAGTACGCCTCCAGGCAATGGGATAACGCGTCCATGCCAGTGCCGGCGGTGATTTTGGCGGGCATGCCGACGGTGAGGGCCGGGTCGCTGATCACCACGCGCGGCATCATTTTCGGGTGGAAGATGATGCGTTTGGTGTGGGTGCGCTCGTCGATGATCACCGCCGCACGCCCGACTTCGGAACCGGTTCCCGCCGTGGTCGGCACGGCAATGACCGGAGCGATGCGGCTGTCGTCGGCGCGGGTCCAGTAGTCGCCGATGTCTTCGAAGTCCCAGACCGGGCGGGTCTGGCCACTCATGAAGGCAATGAGCTTGCCCATGTCCAGGCCACTGCCGCCGCCGAAGGCGATCACGCCATCGTGCTGGCCGGCACGCCAGGCGTCGAGTCCTCCGGCCAGGTTGGCTTCCACCGGGTTGGGCTTGAGGTCACAAAACAGTGCCACGCCAAGACCGGCGGCGCGCAACGCGTCCAGCGCCGCCGTGGTGATCGGCGCGCGCGCCAAGCCGCTGTCGGTCACCAGCAAGGGGCGCTGGATACCCTGGCTGCGACAGACCTCGGCCAGTTCGGCGATGCGCCCGACGCCGAAACGAACGCTCGTGGGGTAGTTCCAGTTTCCTGTCAGATTCATGGTCTACACCTCGTGACGCAGATGAAAGGATTTGGCCCGGGTCAGGTGCTCGTAGCCCAGTGGCGACAGGGTGACGCCGCGCCCGCTGTTCTTCACGCCGGTCCAGGCCAGTGCCGGGTCCAGGTAATCGCAGCGGTTCATGAACACCGTGCCGGTGGCGATCTCGTTGCCCAGGCGTTCAGCTGCTGCAAGGTCCTGGGTCCAGATGGAAGCGCTGAGCCCGAACTCACTGTCGTTCATCAAGGCGATGGCTTCTTCATCGCTGGCCACCGGCATGATGCCGACCACCGGGCCAAAGCTTTCGTCGCGCATGACCGACATTTGATGGGTCACGTCCACCAGCACTTGCGGTGCCAGGTAGGCGCTGCCCGGCACGTCGGCGGGAAAGGACTTCGGGTCGATCAGCGCTTTGGCGCCCTGGGCCAGCGCTTCGGCGATCTGGCCACGAACGAAGAAGGCGGCGCCCGGTGTCACCAGCGGACCGAGGGTGGTGGCTTCGTCCAGCGGGTTGCCCAGCACGTACTGGCGGGTCAGTTCGGCGAAGCGCTCGACAAACACCGGGTAGATTTTCTGGTCGACATAGATGCGTTCCACGGCGCAGCAACTCTGCCCGGAATTGAAGAAGCTGCCGTCCACCAGATTTTCCACCGCATGCTCAAGGTTGGCGTCTGCCCGGACATAGGCCGGGTCCTTTCCGCCGAGCTCCAGGCCCATGCCGAGAAATTGTCCGCTGGCGGCGTTTTCCATGACTTTGCCAGCCTCCACGGAACCGGTGAAGTTCACTTGCTGCACGCGCCCGGAAGCAATGATCGCCCCGGTCGACACATGGTTAAGCAGCAGATTCTGGAACAACCCTTCGGGCAGTTTTGCGCGACGCATGGCCTCGGCAAAACGCTCGCCCACCAGCAGGGTTTGCGATGCATGCTTGAGGATCACACTGTTGCCGGCCATCAGCGCCGGGATGATCGTGTTCACCGCAGTCAGGTACGGGTAATTCCACGGAGCGATCACCAGCACCGTGCCCAGCGGCTCGCGTTTGATAAAGCGCCGGAAACCCGCCTTGGACTCCGGCTCTATAGCGGCCAGGGCCTGCGGTGCGATGGCGATCATGTGCCGGGCGCGTTCGGCAAAACCGCGTAGTTCGCCGGCGCCGTAACGCACCGGGCGGCCCATCTGCCAGGCCAGCTCCGGCACGATATCCGCCTGCATCGACAGCATCGCGTCCACCGCAGCGCTGCAAAATGCCGCGCGTTCGCTCAGTGATCGGCGTTGCCATGACGCCTGTGCGCTGGCAGCCGCCGTCAGCGCCAGCTCGACTTGCGCCGCATCGGCAAGATCGCGCTCGACGTACACCCGGCCATCGACCGGGGAGATCAGTTGCACCTTCGCAGTCATGATGTTCTCAGTAGCGCTCGAAACCGCGCTGCAATTCCCAATCGGTGATTCGCCGGTCGTATTCTTTCTGCTCCCACTCGGCGGTGTGCACGTAATGGTCGACCACCTCGTCGCCGAACGCCTCGCGCAACATGCCGGAGGCCTTGAGGGCGGCGCTTGCCTCGCGCAGTGTCTTGGACACTTCCGGCAAATGCTCGTCGAGGTAGGCGTCGCCTTCGAACGGCGGCGCCAGATCGAGCTTCTCGTCGATACCCGCCAAACCTGCCGCGATCAGCGCGGCGAAGGCCAGGTAGGGGTTGAGGTCGGCACCGCCGATGCGGCATTCGATGCGGATGGCCTTGCTGCCTTCGGCACACAGACGAAAGCCGGCGGTGCGATTGTCGCGGCTCCAGACCGCCCGCGTCGGCGCAAAAGTGCCAGCCTGGAAGCGCTTGTAGGAGTTGATGTAGGGCGCGAGAAAACAGGTGATGTCGTTGGCGTACTTGAGCTGCCCGGCGACCCAGGCCCGCATCAGTTTTGACATGCCAAACTCGGCTTTCGCGTCGAAGAACAGCGGCTTCCTGGCGTTCTTGTCCCACAGCGAATTATGGATGTGACTGCTGGAGCCGGCGGCGTCGTAGCGCCACTTGGCCATGAAGGTGATCGCCTTGCCCTGCAACTGCGCGATCTCTTTGCAGGCGTGCTTGATGATGACGTGGTGGTCGGCCATGGTCATGGCGTCGGCGTAGCGGATGTTGATCTCTTCCTGCCCCGGGCCCCATTCACCCTTGGAGTTTTCCACGGGAATGCCCGAGGCCTGCAAGTGTTTGCGGATCGCCCGCAGCACCGGCTCTTCGCGGGTAGTCTGCAGGATGTTGTAGTCCTCGATGTAATGGCCGGCGGTTTTCGGTTTGTGGTAGTTGCGCTGGTGGATCGCCTCGTAGCTCTCATCGAACAGATAGAACTCGAGTTCCGAGGCAAACATGCCGGTATAACCACGCTCGCGCAGGCGCTCGACCTGCTTTTTCAGAATCGCCCGCGGGCTGTGGGGCAGGTCCTGGCGATGGTGATGATCGAGCACGTCGCACAGCACCAGCGCCGTGCACTCAAGCCAGGGCACGCGCCGCAGGGTGGACATGTCGGGCTTGAGCACGAAATCGCCATAACCCTTGCTCCAACTGGCCGCGGCGTAACCCGGCACCGGCTCCATGTCGATGTCATCGGCCAGCAGGTAGTTGCAGCAGTGGGTTTCTTCGTGGCCGCTGTCGATGAAAAACTCGACTTGGAAGCGCTTGCCGACCAGGCGTCCCTGCATGTCGACCATGCAGACCAGCACGGTATCGATTTCGCCGGCAGCGGCGGCGCGCTTGAGTGCATCAAAGCTGAGGAGGGGCTCGGTCATCACGGCAATCCTGCGTGAAAGGTTTGGGCCAGTCTGGGATAGCTGTTGCAGACGCTCTCCAGAAAAACCCAAAACCTGCAGAACCGAGCATCGTGAGCAACGAGTTGATCAAAGCTTAGCCTACCTTGTAGGAGCGAGCTTGCTCGCGATGGACTTGAAGACACCGCGTTTAATCAGAAAACCCGCGTCATCGTTGACGACCATCGCGAGCAAGCTCGCTCCTACAGGGCGGGGGCTTCACTCTGGCAACCCCGCCCGCCGCAGTCCATCGACGAAACGGGCGAAATCCTCAGGCCGTTGAATGGGCAGCCAGTCCTTGAGGGTGCACAGGCGCAAGGAGGGGTCCAGCTTTTGCAGACGCTGCATCGCCAGATTCGCTTTATCCATTCGACCGCCGAGCGCATGACTGGCCGCTACCAGCGCCGCCGCGACCAGCAGACTGGGCAAGTTGCCCAGCGCCTTTTCCGCCCAGTCCGCAGCGGCATCGAAGTGCCCGGCGAAGAAATGCGCGAGCGCCATCCCGACCTGCATCCTGAACATTTCCGGATCCAGCGGACTCAAGCGAACGGCATGGTTCAAGTTCTCGATGGCGGCGTCTGTTTCACCGTGCAGCGCCCGCAGGATACCGCCCAGGAACCAGGCGGGGGCGAGGTTGGGATTGAGCAGGCGCGCCCGGTCGAGCAGTGCAATGCCGGCGTCGACTTCGCCGGCGAGATGGCTCAGTGCGTGTCCGCCGCGCGTTAGTGCGACCGCATCGTCCCGGCCAAGGGACACCGCCAGACGCGCCAGCCGTATGCCCTCGGCAATTTCTGCTGGTCGATCGGTCATCCAGCCATTGAGCTTGCGCCAGAAGTGGCACCAGGCGTCCATGCCATAGGCCGAAGCAAATTCCCCATCGAGTTCGATGGCCTGGTAGAACATCGGCAGCGCCTGCTCGATGGCTTCCCGGCTGCCGCTGTGCAGTTTTGCCATGCCGCGCAGGTAGTAGTCATAGGCGTCCAGGCTTTCCGTCGGCTTGCGTTTGGCGCGTTCGATTTCTGCCCGTTCCAGTTGCGGCGCGATAGCACCGACGACGCTTTCGGTGATTTGGTCCTGCAGCTCGAAGATGTCGTCGAGCAGGCCTTCGAAGCGCTCCGCCCAGATGTGCGTCCCGCTCGTCGCATCGATCAGTTGCCCGGTAATGCGCAGCCTGTTCCCGCACTTGCGCACGCTGCCTTCGAGCACGTAGCGAACGCCCAGCTCCTGGCCGACGCCTTGGGCGTCCACTACCCGGCCCTTGTAGGTAAAACTGGAATTGCGCGCGATGACGAACAGCCAGCGGATACGCGACAGGGCGGCGATGATGTCCTCCACCACGCCGTCAGCGAAATACTCCTGCTCCGGATCGCCGCTCAGGTTCTGGAACGGCAGGACGGTGATCGAGGGTTTGTCCGGCAGGACGAGCGTAGAGGAGGGGATTGGTTTCGGGGCAGCGCTCGCGCGTTCATCGATATCAGGCTGTCGCGCTTCCCCGGTCATGGCGCCGTTGATCTGGCCAACGAAACGGTAGCCCTTGCGGGCGACGGTGCGCACCAGACGCTGCTCCTCACCGGTATCACCGATGGCCTTGCGCACCGCATTGATGTGGCTGGTGATCGTCGACTCCGAAACGATCCGGTCGCCCCACACTGCCTTGAGCAATTCGTCCTTGCTGACGACGCGATCGGGATTGTTGACGAACAGCAGCAACAGGTCGAAGACCTGCGGTCCGACGGCCACGACCTGCCCGCGCAGGGTCAGCTCCCGGCGCTCCTGATCGAGTACGTAGTCTTCAAACGTGAATGGCAAGTTGAGCATCCCCTGGCGAAGCGCCCTCAACTCCGTGTCCCAGGCGGCTGGCGGTTGGTAACTGAGGCAGATGATACGGCAGCTCGACACCCGCTGCACCGTCTGCGGCAAGGGCGGCTGGACGAACACCATCGGCTTTGGACATAAATCCAAGCACACGCCAAGGCAAACCCAAGCCCGGCGCAAGGACTTGCCTGGTGCGCGCAGGCAATCTCACTACACCGACGCAATGGTTGCAGTCGACAAGTGGAGAAAAGTCATGAAGATCGTCGTCATCGGAGGCTCCGGCCTCATCGGATCGAAACTTGTGAACACCCTGCGCGAGCGTGGCCATGACGCGCTCGCCGCCAGCCCCAGCACGGGCGTGAACAGCATCACCCGCGAAGGCCTGGCCGAAGCGATGGATGGTGCCGATGTGGTGGTCGACGTGGCGAACGCGCCGTCGTGGGAGGACCAGGCCGTTCTCGATTTCTTTGAAACGTCGAGCCGTAACCTGCTGGCCGCCGAAGCCGCCGCCGGGGTTCGTCATCATGTTGCCCTGTCGATTGTCGGCAGCGAACGGCTTCCCGATACCGGCTATTTCCGGGCCAAGGTCGCGCAGGAGGCCCTTATCAAGGCATCCAGCGTTCCCTACACCGTTGTGCGTGCCACGCAGTTCTCCGAGTTTGCTGGTGGCATTGTCCAGTCGTTCGCCGTTGGCGAGGAAATTCATGCTTCGCCGGCGCTGATCCAGCCGATAGCGTCCGACGACGTGGTAGCGGTGCTGGCCGATGTCGTACTGGCTGCACCGCTCAATGGCACCGTTGAAGTCGGCGGCCCGGAAACCATGCCGATCGACGAACTGGCCAGGCGCTATCTGCGGGCGACCCAGGACAACCGCAAGGTCGTGCCGGACGTGCATGCGCGCTACTTCGGCGCCGTGCTCAACGATCAATCGCTGGTCACCGGCAAGAACGCACGCCTGGGGGCGATCCGCTTCGACGACTGGCTGGCCCGGTCGACGGCGCAGTAACGGATCGCACCCTCACATTTCCCTACCAATCCAGGAGAAATCCCATGGTTACCCGATTGCTAATAGCCGCTGTCTTCGCCGCGCTCTCGATCAGCGCTGCATCGGCCGCCGAGCCGCCCCCCGGCAAGGTGACGGTGGTGTTCGACCGTCCCATTCCCAACATCCCTGGCAAGAGCATGAGGGGCGTGGTCGTCGAGTATGGGCCGGGTGCCGCGTCGCCGGCCCACACCCATCCGAAAACGGCCTTCATCTATGCAACGGTGCTGGAGGGCTCGTTTCGCATCGAGATCAAAGGCGAACCGGAAAAGATCTACAACGTCGGTGAAAACTTCGTAGAGGAGCCGGGTTCCGTGCACCTGGTCAGCGCCAACGCCAGCGACACCCAACCGGCACGCCTGTTGGCGGTGTTCGTCCTCGATACTGACGAAAAGGAACTCGTAACACCTCTCAAGAAATGAGCCGATCAACGCGCTCATGAAGGCTCGACAGCCGGGCGACAGGCCCTGTCGCCCAGTGGCTGCGTCAGTTCTTGGCACTGAACAGGAAATGAAACAATGAACTCGCTCCTGGACAAGGCCGCCATTGCCACCAGCGCAAGCGGCGGAACGCCTGTGGTCGTGGTGCGGCGAAGCAAGCGCAAGACCATCGGCCTGTTGCTGTGCGTCGCGGCCTTGATGGTCGTGGCGGTTTGGGGAGCCCTGGCGTTTTCAAGTGGCGTGACCTCGACCGACAACGCTTATGTCCGCGGGGACGTCACCTCGCTCGCCGCCAAGGTGGCCGGCTATGTCACGGCGGTCGAGGTCCGGGACAACCAGGCCGTGCGTGCCGGGGATGTGCTGTTTCGTATCGATGACCGCGACTATCGCGCCAGACTTGCGCAAGCCGAGGCCAATGTCAGTGCCGCCCAGGCGCGCCTGACCCATGTCGACGCACAGATCCAGCTCCAGCATGCGCTGATCAGGCAGGCCGAAGCACAAAGGCGCTCGGCCACCGCCGACATGAGCCTGGCGGCCAAGACCCACGACCGCAGCCGCAAACTGATCGTCAGCAACGCGGTGAGCCAGGCCCTGGTCGATGAAACCGGTACGGCGCAATCCAGAGCCGTGGCCTCGGTGTCGGCCGCTTCGGCAACGGTCGAGGCGCAACAGCAACGCATCGCGGTGTTTGTGGCCGAGCGCGAGGCTGCCGTGGCCGCCGTGACGCAAGCACAGGCCGCGCGGGATCTCGCCCGGATCGATCTCGATCACACCGTGGTGCACGCACCAGTGGATGGCGTGGTCGGTAACCGTCAGGTTCGCCTCGGCCGCTTCGTCACGTCGGGCGTCTCCCTGCTCGATATCGTGCCGGTCAACGATGTGTGGATCGTGGCGAACTTCAAGGAAACCCAGCTCGAACATATTCGCCCCGGTCAGCATGTGCGCGTCACGGTCGATGGCTACCCCGATGCGGCACTCGATGGCGTGGTCGACAGCTTTGCACCGGGCAGTGGCTCGGCGTTCAGCCTGCTGCCGCCCGACAATGCCACCGGGAACTTTGTGCGTGTCGTGCAGCGCGTGCCGGTGAAGATCCGCCTGGCTGACAACCCGCTGCCGGGGCGCATCGTGCCGGGCCTGTCCGCGCGGGTGGAGGTTTCGCAAGGGGCCGGTTCATGAGCCGCGTTGCCTGCGCCACGCCGAGCAGCACCAAGGAGACGACCGGCGTCCTGCTCATGGTGGGCATCGTGCTGGCGACGTTGACGGAAGCGATCGCCAGCACCGTGCTGGCCCTCGGTCGCGGCGACATCATCGGCGACACCTATGCCACGCCTGACGAGTTCGCCTGGCTGGATGTTGGCTACATCGCGTTCAAGCTGATCGGGTTCATGCTAGCCCCTTGGCTGATGCAGCGGTTTTCTGCGCGCAACGTGATCATCGGCGCCACCCTGGTCATGGGCCTGGCGTGCTGCGTGGCCGCCGTTACCGCCCGGCTGGAGCTGCTGATCACACTGCGCATCCTGCAAGGCTTCGCCGGCGGCACTTTACTGGTGGCGGGCCAGGCACTCATTTTTCGCAGCTATCAACGCGCCCTTCAGCCGATCCTGCAAGCCCTGTTCGCCATGGGCTCCGTGGTCGCGCCCGGCACCCTCGCACCAGCCCTTCAAGGGTGGTTGATCGACAGCCAGTCCTGGACCTGGATTTTCTTCAGCGTGGTGCCGCTGGCCCTGGCCGCGATCGGCCTCTTGCTCATCGCCGACCACCCCATGCCCGCCAAGGCCCGGCAACGTTCGTTTGACTGGCTCGGCTGTGCACTGATCGGTGCCGCGCTGTTCTGCTTCACCTACGTGCTCAGCCAGGGCAGCCGCTGGGACTGGCTCGAGGAACCGCGCATTCTAGTGATGACGGTGATCGGCGGCGCCGCGCTGCTGGCCTTTCTCGGCCAACAGGTTTTGGCCAACGGCCAGGGGCTGTTCGATTTCAGCCTGTTCAAAACAAGCGATTTCACCTTTGCCTTTATCGTCAGTTTCGTCGCCGGTGCCGCCCTGTTCGGCAGCGCGTATCTGATCCCGGCGTTCGCCCTGTCGGTACTCGCGTTCACACCGACCGATGCCGGCCTGCTCCTGTTGCCCAGTGGCGGGTTTTTTGCCGGTTCGCTGCTCATCGCCGCCTGGCTGTTCACCGTGCGCCGCGTGCCGCCGGTGGCGACCGTGCCCTTTGGCATCCTGCTGATCATGGCGGCGATGTGGATGCTGTCCGGCTCCACCAGTGAAAGCGGCAGCGACGATATGATGGCGGCCATCCTGTTGCGCGGCCTGGGCCTTGGCTTCCTGTTTCTGTCGATCACCCTGATCGCCTTTAGCCACCTCAACAGCCGCAACCTGGCCAGCGGCATCGGCCTGTTCAATACGGGGCGGCAACTGGGTGGTTTGATGGGCGTCGCGGGGCTACAGACCTTGATCGACCATCAGGTTGTCAGCAATGGCGTGGTCCTCGGCGCCAACGTCACCCCGGGAGGAAACGCGCTCATCGAACGGCTGATGAGCACAACCGCGATGCTGGCGGGGAAGGGCATGGATCAGGTGGCCGCTGGCCGGGCGGCCACGAGTCTGCTGGGCAAGGCGGTGTCAGGTCAGGCCACGGTGATTGCCTTCGATACGGCGTTCTTCACCGTGGCCCTGCTGTTCGTCTTTGCCGCGCCCATCCTGGTTGGCATCAAGATTGGCCTGGCGCGATCCGCGAAAGTGCATGAACAACGGACACATTGATGACCCGCACGAAAAAGCCCGGCTGTTGAGGCCGGGCTTTTCGTTGAGTCCTGCGGTCAAGCATTGCATTCAGACAGCGCGGCTTTCGATCAGACGATCCGAGCCGCCTTCGGCAACGCGGTTTTGCAGCAGTTTGTCGGAGCCGCCTTCAGCGACGCGGTTTTGCAGGAGCTTGTCGGAACCGCCTTCGGCGACGCGTTTTTCCAGCAGGCGATCCGAACCACCTTCAGCCACACGATTCTCGATCAGGCGATCGGAACCACCCTCGGCCACACGGCTTTCAATCAGACGATCCGAGCCGCCTTCAGCGACCATAGGTTGAGCAGAGTTTGCGGCGAAAGCGTTAACTGCGAAAACCGAGAAAGCGATGCTGAGGAGGGTCTGGCGTTTCATGATGGTGTGCTCCGGGGTGCTTATGGGTTGGTATGGAGCAGATGTTACGCCGGGGATTTTTTAAGAGAACTTCATTGAAATGATGGTGACTATCGATGCAGTCAATGGATCGCATATCCCTGTGGGAGCGAGCTTGCTCGCGATGGCAGTTTCACATTCAACATATGTGTCGATTGACACACAGCTATCGCGAGCAAGCTCGCTCCCACAGGTTTTCATGTGCCTGACAACGGGGCTTAAGCCTCACTGATCTGGCTGACACTGGTGATCTGCCCATTCCAGACCATCTCGTAATGCGCCGTCTGCACAATCGACGAAACCGGCCTCGGTGTCATCAACGCCCAGCAATGACTGCCCGGCATCCGCACCGAGTGATAACGCAACCCAGGACAACCGGCATCGCGCACCGTTCGCCCCAGAACACGGGAATGGCTGTAGTCGTCCGGCGCATACACCGGATCGCTCATCGGCAGGGTCGCGGCATCCTTCATCCCTCCATCGCCAAAAACACAAGCCAACCCACGAAACACAAAGCGCTCATAGTTCAGGCTCGGCACCTTGGACCAATACAGAGCCTGGTGATGCCGCACCTCGGCCAGCGCCGCTTCCATCGAATCCGCCAGGTACAACACCCCAAAACGCCCGTCGCTGAATCGCGACCCCGCCGGGTTGACGTGGGTAAACGGCGCAATCGCGTAGGAACAACCCGCAATGCCGAACGGAATCTCGCTACGCGCAATCAACTCCAGCTGCCCCACCTCATTCTTCAACCGCGGATTGGTCAGCGCCTGAATCTCGTACAACACCTCGAACTCATCCGCATCCGCCACATCATCAAACAACGCAATGGGCGGAAACTTCGAATTGACCAGGCGATAAGCCTGCAACGACTGACCGGCAAACACCGCCAGTTCACTCGCCATCACCATTGCGCACCCCGCAGCATGTCGATGCGCCGGAAGGTTTCATACAGTGAAATCATGTCGCCCTGGGCCATGATCTCCAACGGCGAACGCCCGTTGAAAAACTCGTTGTCGTTGGTCATCGAGGCAAAGCCATAGACGTTGTCCGGGTTGTCGAACACCAGCCGCAACGTCGCGTGAATGTTCAGCACGAAGCTGATGCGCTGCATTTGATCCGCATCCAGCGCCACCGCCCAATCCGGGTCACGCTGACGGGCGCGGGTATAGGTGCTGCGGGAAATACGCAGGATGCGACAGGCCTGCTCGCTGGTGGCCTTCCACTTTTCCAGAATGCTCACGGCGGCGCGCAGGCCGGTGAGGCATTGGTTTTTAGTGAAGGATTGGGCTTGGGCGGGGACGGCCATGTTCGTGTCCTTGGTTTGCATCTATAGATTCGAATGTAGATTTATTGAGTCTGTAGAGCAATGTTGGTGCGACGGGTGGGCCTGGCGTGCCAATGCAATAGGGCGGCGATCTTGCTGAGGCTATGTGTTACTGAAACCGTCGATGCAGGTCTGGAAAAACATCCTGGGCAAACCAGGCGGGCAGGCCGGGGGTCACGACTCTGGATTTTGGCGTTCGGCTTTCTACCAGGCCGACTTTTACAAGCCTGGATAACTCGTCGATTGCCGGGCGCGGCGTCAGGCCGGTGAACGTCTTGATTTCATTGCGTGGCAAGCTGCCTTGGGTGATTAACGCGATGATCGCAGGTGCACTTTCCGGACGGATACCTTGCTGTAGAAGTCTCTCGTTGTAGCGAAACGCGCGTATTACGCGCTCACGCAGTCGGGATGGGTCCACCGCGGCAATCATGTAGTCGACCTGGTCGTGACAAACCTGCAGCATGAACTCAATGAATTCGAAATAACGTCGCTGGGACAGTTGACCCCGTCCGTCCAAATCACCTTCTCGTGCGCGGTCGGCCATGGTCAGGGCGCTGTAGTAATCCTGATGCCGTCTTGCAAGGCCACGTGACAGTGACCAGAGGGTTGGCTCCAGCCCCAGATGTACCAACTGCAAATGGGTGATCAACCGTGCAACCCGACCATTCCCGTCGGTAAAGGGGTGAACCCAGGCGAGCCTATGGTGGTAGGCAAGCGAAGAAATCAGCTGGCGGCGAGGGTCCGTCTGCCGGCCAAACCCTGACTGAAGGTTTCGCAGCATCGCCTCGACAGCTGAAGCGTCCGGCGCATCATGATTGCCGACGATCACGTTTTGACCCGTGACCGACCGAAGTATGCCGGGCTGCATTATTGAGCCATCTGACAACGTACGTTCTGCGTCACTGGCTCCGCGAAAAAGCCGGTAATGCGCAGCGCTCACGAACTCGGGTGAGAACATGTCGCCCCAGGTAAAGGGGCCCCGCTGGCGCAACGTCCGCTCAAACAAGGCTTGTACCGCCATCTGTTCAACCGCCAGGCTTTTGAGCTGTTTACGATCTTTGACCGGCGCCGTTTGTGCTTTCTGCATATCGGCAGGCTCGGTGTATTGCCCTTCGATCAGGTTCGAGTAGTACGTATTGGTGATTTGCAGGAGACGGCCGAGTCGTGCGGCGGTTTCAGGCGGTAGTCGCCCGGCTAAAAACTGGGTCTTTCTGGGCAACGCATCCGCAAGGTCAATGATCGATGGGGGCAACGACTCCGGGAGAACCGGGTCCAGCCAGGATTTCGATGTGATTAAGGACATGGCAGTTCGTATCGTCAGAATTGTCTTCACATTTTATTTCACATAGATAATCGTTTAACAAGCCTTATTTTGTTGAGTTTTATGTGTGTTTGTGGGGATTTTTAACTGAGCTACCTTCACATTTTATTTCACAATTTTATTTGAAAAAAACCAGGACTCTGAAGAGCCAATCGCCAGCGAATACAAATCGAGCGCCTATGAGGCGCTCGTGGTCAATTGCTTCGCTGCGGCGCCCTCAAGTAGCGTCTGCAACTTGCCTGGCCTGCGGGTTACCCGCCGTTTTCCCATTGGGAATAAACGCCGCACCCACGGCTGCATTACTGATGAAACGTCCGCCCCAATGCATCCACCGTGACCCGCCGATGGCGCGATACAACAGCGTCAACAACACACTGATACCACCGCCCACCAGCAGCGCCTGCTTGAACGTGTCGTACCAGAACGCCAGGCCCATTGCGAAGACGAACATCAACCAGATCAGGCCCAGCATGATGCGGTCGGCTTTGCGGTAATGGTCGAGGGAACGAGGGGGGAAGGGCATGTACGCTTACTCCATGTATTCGAACCGGGAAAAAACCGGGCTAGGACTGATACCGGAAGAAAAGCCTGACACCGACCCTGTGGCGAGGGAGCAAACGCCCTCGCCACAGGATTTTTATCGCTTAAGCCATTGAGGCAAATCTGTTGCCGGCATGGTTGAGGTGTAATGGAGAAATCGTGGAGGGTGTAGCTATTAGCCATCATTCTTGGCAGCTGCGACGTCGCTTGTGGAAAACAATGTCCGATATAGAAGCAAGTCATGCTGAATGGGCGGGGGGTACGACAGACTCCATTGCAAAGCCTGTCGTTCCCCCGGGTTCATTACGACTTCTTCGGCGGATAGTTGCCGCGCAAGTCACCGGACTTCTTGCCGGTTTTGCCGGGCAGGTTTGGCACGACCGGACGGGATCTGGGCTGGGGGTTGGAGCGGCTTTGGGGTTGAGGTTGTTTGCTCATTGCTCGCCTCCTGAATTTCAGGGTTTCGCGAAGTGCTTTACTGATGAAGTTTAGCTAATTGACTGTGGGGTGCTTCGTTTGGCACTTGGGGAATGCATTGTGAGCGATGCCGATCAGGGTCAAATCAACGGCTGCAACTGAGTAAACAAGTGCTCTTGCCTTCAAAATACGTTGGCGGGGAAAAGGCGATGGTGTGCCGGGCCGCGTCTATCTGCAGCATAGACGCGGGCTCGCTGGCGCCAGCAGTTACTCTCGCACGTTCTGATACAGCATCAACCTTGAGGTTTCATGCATGGCGCGGGTCAACTGCACCAGGCGTTTGAACTCTTCAGGGTTTTGCTCGGCCACGTTGTCCAGGGGCGTCTTCGAGGCAAGGTCGTGGAGCGTTGGCGAGCTGCCGTCGTGCTCCATTTGCACCATGTAATGTTGAGTCACGCCGGCAATCAGCGGGAACGTTCCCTCACGCAATACCAGCGGTACCACGCGTTCACCCTCGGGCGCTGGCTGCTGGATATCACGACCCATGCCGCTGTTGCGGAACTCAAGACCGGCCATGCCCGCCACGGTTGGCAGCAAGTCCACCAGGCCAACCGCCTCCTGGACCTTGCGTGTCCCGAGCAAGCCCGGGGCGTGGATGATCATCGGCACCGCATTGCTTTCCAGGCCCAGTTGCTCATAGGCCGGGGCCAGGAAAGGGATCTGCGCGATACGGGTGTTATGGTCGCCAAACAGCACAAAAATGGTGTTGTCGTAGTAGCCGCCAGCCTTGGCGATTTCCATCAAGCGGCCGATGTTGAAGTCCAGCAGGCGCACGGCGTTGTATTGCTCGACACTGCGCGATCCTGCGGCCTGGACTTCCTCGAGGGTAGGGTGCTTGACCTCGAATCCATCATTGGTCTTGGGAATGGTGAAGGGGCGATGGTTGCCGGCCGTCTGTACATACGCAAAGAACGGTTTGTCCTTGGGCAGCGCCTGCAGGAGCTGGTCGGTTTCCTTGAACAGGTCCAGATCGGAAATGCCCCAGACATCCACCACCGGGGATTTCCAGTCCCGCTCTTCGTACAAGCGAACGCCGTCGATGCTTTGCCGAATCAAGGCATTCATATTGGCCCAGCCGGAGTTGCCGCCGATGGTGTAGATCTTCTCGTAGCCGGTGAAGGCATTGACCAGGGAGTTCTGTCGGGTGATCAGCGGGTTACGCGTCGCAGTCTCCTGACGCGTTACGTCAGGGACCCCGCTAATGCTGGCCCATACGGTTTTTGCGGTGCCGGTCACCGGCACATAGAAGTGCTCGAAGAACCAGCTCTGCGTGGCCAGGCGATCGAGATTGGGGGTCGGATTGATCGGGTTGCCGTAAGCCCCGACGGCACTGGTGCCCAGGGATTCAAGCATGACGAACATCACGTTCGGCGGTCGTGATCCCGGTACTTTGTAGGGTTGTGGTGCCTGGTGGCGAACAAAATTGAGAGTTTGCGGATCGGGCTGGTCAACGCCCAGGTAGTTGGCCATGACTGAATAGTGCTCGCGCACCTGCGCTTCGTCATAGCGCGACTGGCCGACCTTGAGCGTGTCATAGAGGAATAACACCGGGTTGAGCCCCAGTGCGGCAGTCTGGTTATTGCCCGAGAAGAAGGCATCGCTCCAGCGCAATGGCACCGGGTTTTCCAGGTTCATGTTCTCGACACGGCCCAGGATGCCCAGCAATACCGCAATGACCATCAACGCACCGCCCCATGTGGCGGAGAGCGGGTGAATCGGTTTGCGAGGGCGGTCCAGCGTCACGCGTTCCAGGCGCACCAGGGCCAGTGTCGTCAACGCTACCGTTGCCAGCCAACCCAGAGAAATCCAGATGACCGGGTAGGTCTGCCAGACCATGTCACGGGATATTTGTGCATCCTCGATGAAGCGCAATACCGTGGCGTTGATCCTCACGCCCAGGTAAGCGTAATGCCCGAAATCGATGATGTAGATCAGCAGCAGGGCACCCAGGGACGCGAAGATATACAGGCGTGCGATCCAGCGCAGCAAGCGGCTTGTGGTGAGGTTCCAGCGAGGAATCCAGGCCAGCAAGGCCAGCGGCAGCATCACCAGGATGGCCAGGCGCAAATCGAAACGGAAACCGATGCCAAGGGTTTCCCGTACGGCCTCGTCGTTGGTCAGGGCATTAGCGTCGAAACCGGAATAGCCGAAAAAGAACATCACCCGTAGCAGGGCAAACAACGCAAACAGAATCGCTGTCGCGCCTAGCCAATAGTGTAAACGTCTCGATTGCAGCCAACCCATCCAAGTTCCCCTGTTAAATATGTCGTTGAAACTCAAGCGGATCTGGATACGTAACGCACTGAGCTGAGTCGTTTGTTCAGGTAACCATACGTCCAGCGTGTGAAAAGCATCAGAAGTGCCGCGCAGCAATACAGACCCAGTAGTGGGTCAACCAGATAATCCCAATAGTTTTGCGAAGGTTTTATCCCGGCGATGAAGGCCAGGGTCGCACTGGCCAGCATCACGACGGCCAGGCTGTTGCGCAGGTAAAACAGGCCCAGTGTGAGCAGTGCGAAGAAAATCAACATCGGGCGCGGGCTGTATCCAAGCCGATAAGGATCCAGATCGCTCAGACCAAGGGTTGCCGGGTACAGCACCAGGGCCAACAGGGCGAAAATGATCAAAATGCAGGTTTTACCCTGCCGCGCAGGCGGCAGGAAGCCCAGCCGATGTAAACAGCCCCATGCCATGAACACCAGTGACGTGATCGCAAGGTCATCGATGTGGCTGCGCAAATACGTGGCCAACGACAACCCGTCCAGCGGTATGAAGCCGGCGGCCAGCAAGGCGGCCAGCAGAGCGATACGCCAGTTCCTGTTCAAACCGAAAGACGGCAGCACGAGGAAGATGATCATCGCGAAGCTGACATGGGCTTGCCAAAGGTTAATCATTTGAGTCGCTCGGACAGCCACGCATCGTTGAAAGTAACGTGCTTGATGAAAGTGTTGTTCCAGGAATAAACCAGGTGATACATACCGTCGGGGCTGCGGATGAAATATGGATATTCATATTCAAACTCGCAGCCTCGGGGGTTACAGACACGTGTGTCGAGATTGTTCAGGAATTGCGCCTCCAGCGGTTGGCGGAGCGCGCCACTGGAACCGCGGAACTCATTGCCTATGATTTTTTTGTAGGCCTGGGGTGAAAACGGCTCTCCTTGCGGATCAGGTGATTTGTCCAGGTCACGCAACGAGCGCCAATCGTCCATTTTTTCGTCGGTGCCATAAAGGCTCAGCTTGAAGCGCCCCTCTTGCAGGTCATTGAGCGCTACCAGCAACCCATGCTCGGGGGTTGCGACGGCCGCCAGCGAGGAGTTCGGATTCCATGGCTCGAGCGGATAAGGTTCACTCCAGGTTTGTCCGGCATCTTCAGTGCGGGTTGCCAGAACACGGTGGTGGGTGTTGCCGGCATAACGCAACAAGGCGATGCCGCGCTGCCCATCCAGCGGAACCACCGTGGGTTGCAATGAGTTCTTGCCGTGGCTGATGCGGTATTTGTCGATCACATCACCGTCTGCGCTCAAATAGAGGTACTCGGCAAACTTGCCCAGAAATTCGTGGTAGACCGGTAAACCGATGGAACCGTCGGCATGAAACACGGGTGCGGACCGGACCAGGGTGCTGATGTTCAGAAAGGGGGACGTGATCAGTTGGCGCGGAGCGGACCAATTTTCACCGAAGTCGTCGGAAACCATCACGTTGACTGCACTGCCGGCCCAGCCGCCCATGGACACGGATACGTAGAACAACCACAGGCGTTTATCCGGTGCCAGTGCAATCACCGGATTACCCAGCTTGCGGATGTATCTTTGGGTGCCCTGTTGGGTCGAACTCCGAGTCGCCAATACCTGTTCAGCACCCCATTCGCCGGTTTTTGCGTCGAAGCGGGCGGAACGCACCTGCACATCGGCTGCGCCTTCGCGAGAGCCAGCAAACCAGGCTGTCATCAAGCTACCGTCAGGCAAGGCTGTTACGGCCGAGGAGTGCACGAAGTCCACCAGCCCGGACGAGGCGAAACGGCTGGTATAAATGGGCCTGGCCACTTGATCGGTCACAGCCTTCACTGGATTCATCGCAAAGGACGAATGCGTGGGGGCAGGATTGAGTAACCATGCGGCCGCAAAGAGGCAGGACAGTGCGAGATAAGCACCGATGGCAGGAGTTCTTGGTAGTTTGATGCGCATATTAAAGCTAGGCATCTCATGGCCCGATCTAGGACCATAACCTATCATCTATAGTTGCTGGCCGGGTTTTTAGCAAACAGCGCTTTTGTAAGCAAATGTTTGTACGGTGTTGCCGCTGACCGACAGCTGCTGGAATCCAGGCGTATATTGATAGTGTCGATCCAGACAGTTGAGGCGATAGTAAATCGTCGGTGGTGTGACAGGCGAGAGCGCTGGGGGAGCTGGATATCCCGGAACGTTTGGAGGTGTTACATGAGCCAATTTCAACGACTCTTTCTGATAGCCGGTCCAGCCATGCGTCACACCCCGGCGTTGGAACGAGCTGTCGCCATTGCCCAAGCCACTGGTGCAGCGCTGCACATCACGGTGTTTATCGAAGACTCCAACCTCTTGGGCTTGATGAGCGCCGGTGCGCGTTTTCGTGAGGCCTGTCAGCAAGAGAACGAAAAGTGGCTGAAGGATGAGGCCGATCTAATCCGCGGGCGCGGGGTCAAGGTGAGTACCGAAGTGCTTGTTACGCGAACCGCGCTGCAAGAAATACTTCAGCATGTGGCAGAAATGCAGCCGGATCTGGTTATCAAGGACGTGCAGCACGAGTCCGCGCTCAAACGCGTTTTCATTACGCCCCTGGATTGGCACCTGTTGCGCGAGTGTCCAGTGGCTGTGCATCTGGTGAGCGAAGTCAGGTGCCCACTTCCGCGGGTGGTAGTGGCGGCAGTCGATCCGTCACAACCCGAGACTCAGATCACTGGCATCAACGACCGCATCATCCAGGCGGCGAACGGATTGTCGATGCAATGCAGCGCGGAGCTGCATCTGCTGCATGCCTACGATCTATCGCAGACACATATATCCGACGCAGGTGCTGGTGCAGTGACGATGCTGGGCTTCAGCAGCGATGTGCGCAAGTCACTGCAAAAGTCATTTATCGCACTGGCCGACCACTACGGCGTGCCCAATGAGCGACAACACTTCGTTGAAGGGCCGCCTGGCAAAGCGCTGGCCGACTTTGCAGCGCATCACCGGGCCGATGTGATCGTCATGGGGAATGCGCATCGCAAGGGGCTGGGCAAATGGGTGGGCAGTACGACGGAGCATGTTCTATATAAAGTGCCCTGCAACATTTTCGCCGTTACGGGGACAGCGGATCAGTAAATTGATTCGCTGTTAAATGACTCGCAAAGAGCGCCTCAGCGACTGGGGCGGGATTTTTTGAGGGCGCGTGCCGAGATATCCCGGTAGGTATCGCCATCGGTTGCCGCCAAGAGCTTGCCACCGTCCTTAAGGGTGGCCATGAAGGTCACTTCCGTGCTGTGGTCCGCGAGCAGATAGCCGGCGATGGCACCGACCGGCCCCAACAACATCGCGCCCGCAATGCCCAGGCCGATGGCGGCCTTTATATTCTTGTTGGATTCCGTGCTCTGGACCGTTAGATCTTTGAATTCCGAGACGGAAAAACTCTTTTTTCCCTGTCGTGGTTTGAAGGTCGTTTTGAGCGTAATGGTACCCAGATGATATTCCCCCTTTCACTTTGCGAGACTCTCGGTATGGCTGATAGCTGCCTGCCGCCCGCGCTTGAGGTCGACGCCGGCGAGGATCAGCAGGCCGACCACGAAATAACTGCCGGTGATCAGCATCGCCAGGCGGTGATCGCCGCCGGACAGCCAACTGGTCAGGCCGTAAGTCATGGGGCCGAGGATTGCCGACAGTTTGACCGCCAGCCCCCAGAGGCCGAAGAACTCCGCCAGGCGCGTCGGCGGCGCCAGCAGTCCGACTATCGCGCGGCCAGCCGATTGGCTGGCGCCCATGCACAGACCGGCGAGGTTGGCCGCCAGCCAAAATAGCTCGGGGCCGCGCGCGACCCAGACCAGACCGACCATGCCGAGCCAGCCCACCAGGGTCAGCGCCAGCGTGGCGCGATGGCCGAGGTGATCCTGCAGCCAACCGAACAGCACGGCACCGATGGAGGCCGTGATATTCACCACGAAGATCAGTAGCAGCGTGTCCTGGGTATTGAAGCCCATGACCTGATTGGCATAGATGGCAGCCAGGGTGATCACCGCCGAGATACCGGCCTGGTAGCAGACGGTGCAGGCAAGGAAGCGCAGCAGGTCGCGATAGCGCTCGGCTTCGCGCAGCGTCTGCGCGAAGCGCGCCAGCGCCGCCAGTGGGATAGGCGTGTCGCCGCGCCCTGGCTGCGGCTGGCTGCGTTCGCGCAGGAACAGGAAGGTCGGCACGCTGGCTACAGCGAACAAGGCCGCGGTGATCAGCATGCACACCGGCACGAACTGCGCCGCAGCCTGGCCCTGCGCCTGGGCCCAACTGACGAAGGCCAGACAGGCGCCCAGGCTGACCAGGCCGCCGATGTAGCCGAACCCCCAGCCCCAACCGGACACCTTGCCCAAGGCTTCTGCTCGGGCGAGTTGGGGCAAGAAGGCGGCGATCAGGTTCTCGCCGCTGCCGAAGCAGAAGTTGGATAGCACGATGAAAAGGATCGCGACACCGAGCTCCCCCGGCCCGGCCAGCGCGAGTCCAGAGGTGAAGGCGACGCAACCGACCGTGCTGAACAGCAGCAGGCGCTTCTTGCAGGCGAAGGCGTCGGCATAGGCGCCGATCAGTGGCGCGGTCAGGATGATCAGGACATAGGACAGAGCGGTGGCGCTGGTCCAGGCCAGCGTACCCCAGGCTTCGCCCTTGGCGACCACCGCGACGAAGTAGGCATTGAACACGGCGGTGATCACCACCGTCGTGTAGCCGGAGTTGGCGAAATCGAACATCGCCCAGGCCCAGATTTCTCGACGTGTCACTCCGGGGGCAAGGCTGGCTGGCATGGCGATCTCTCTGTAGGTGCGGCATCCTTAAGAGCCTAGCCCCAATGCCAGTCAGTTAACAAAAATCTACAGTTTGGTGATCAATTGTGGCGAGGGAGCTTGCTCCCGTTCGGCTGCGAAGCAGTCGTAAAATCAGGCGACTCGGTACTAACTGCAAGATTGAGTCGCCTGATTTTGGACCGCTTCGCGCTCCAGCGGGAGCAAGCTCCCTCGCCACAGGTGCAATGTTCGTCTCAAAGTCCTTAACTGGCTCAGCCATCCTGCGAGCGCTGATGGCATTCCCAGTCGCCGCCATAGGCGCATAATGGCAATTGGCAAGGATCTACACACAGAGTGTCCTGTCATGAGGGGCCGCCGATGTCTCGTCCGCCTCCAGAAACCCGTGCCGTTCCCCATTCCGATGGGGACGCAGAAAAATTGCTCGAAATTGTCCAGCGCACCGTGGTCGAGTTGCGGCCGCAGGCGGCAGAAGGTTTGCAAGTCACCTTGCACAGCGTGCTTGACCGGGACCTGGGCGTAGACAGCCTGGCCCGGGTGGAGTTGTGGTCACGTATCGAGCACGAATTCGGTGTGCGCTTACCGGAAACCCTGTTCGCCTCGGCGGACACCCCCGGCGATGTATTGTGCGTGCTACGCAGCAGACAGGGTGCCGAGGCGGTACGCCCGTTGTCCTCCAGCGACGCCAGCGAGGCCCCGACAGCAACGGGGCAGACGCCGGACGCCGCGCGGACCTTGATCGAGGTGCTGGAATGGCATGTGCGCCATCAGCCGCAACATCCCCATGTGCGCCTGCTGGATGAAAGTGAGCAGACGGAGGACATCAGCTATGGCGCCTTGCACCGGGACGCTCTGGCCGTGGCCGCAGGACTGCAACGCAGTGGCCTGCAGGCGGGTCAGACCGTGGCCCTGATGCTGCCCACCGGGCGCGACTTTCTCCATGGCTTTTTCGGAACTCTGTTGGCTGGCGGTGTGCCGGTGCCCATCTACCCACCGCTGCGCCTGTCGCAGATAGAGGATCATCTGCGCCGCCAGGCTGGCATCCTGCGCAACGCCGAAGTCAAAGTGCTGATTACCGTGACGCAAGCGAAGCTGCTCGCCCGACTGCTCCAGCCGCAGGTTCCGAGTCTGACTCGCATTGCCACCGTGGCCGAGTTGACCGGTGAGGGGGGCGAGTGCATCACACCCGCGCGGCAACCGGATGACCTCGCCTTCCTGCAGTACACCTCGGGCAGCACTGGACAGCCCAAGGGCGTTATGGTCAGCCACGCCAGTCTGCTGGCCAATCTGCGCGCCATGGGTGGGGCTCTGAACGTGGGGCCACAGGACGTGTTCGTCAGTTGGTTGCCCATGTACCACGACATGGGCCTGATCGGTGCCTGGCTGGGCAGCCTGTATTACGGCTACAGCCTGGTGCTGATGTCGCCGCTGGCTTTCCTTGCGCGGCCGGCGCGTTGGCTATGGGCCATCGACCGCTTCCGCGGCACGTTGTCGGGGGCGCCCAACTTCGCCTACGAACTGTGCCTGAGCAAACTCGCTGACGACGACCTCGAGGGCCTGGACCTGAGCAGTTGGCGCGTGGCCTTCAACGGTGCCGAGCCGGTCAGCCCGGATACCTTGCAACGCTTCACCGAACGTTTCGTTCGCTATGGCTTGGCGCCCACCGCGCTGGCGCCGGTCTATGGGTTGGCCGAGGCCACGTTGGGCGTGGCCTTTCCTCCCTTGAACCGAGGGCCGCTGATCGACAGGGTGCAGCGCGAGGCGTTCCAGGCCCGTGGCAATGCACTGCCCGCCGAAACGGACGCCAGCGCGACGCTACGCTTCGTCTCCAGCGGCCGGCCGCTGCCGGGTCATCAGATTCGCATCGTCGATGGCCGCGGGGTCGAACTCCCCGAGCGCAGCGAAGGTCACCTGCAATTCAGCGGGCCGTCCACCACCGGTGGCTACTACCGTAACCTCGAAGAGACCCGCCGGGTGCTGCGCGATGGCTGGTTCGACTCGCTCGACTTCGCCTACATGGCCGGCGGTGAGGTCTACCTGACCGGCCGCGCCAAGGACCTGATCATCCGTGCCGGGCGCAACATCTATCCCTATGATGTCGAGGCGGCGGTCGGCAACTTACCCGGTCTGCGCAAAGGCTGCATCGCGGTGTTCGGCAGTCCTGACCCGGCCACCGGCACCGAGCGCCTGGTGGTGTTGGCAGAAAGCTACGAGAAGGAAGCTGCCGCGCGGCAACGCCTGCAGCAGGAGGTCAACCGCATTGTGGTCGACCTCACCGGTGTGCCGCCCGACGATATCGTTCTGGCGCCACCGCATAGCGTACTGAAGACTTCCAGCGGCAAGATTCGCCGTGCTGCCAGCCGTGAACTGTATGAGCGCGGCGAAGTGGATCGGCCGCACCTCGCCGTGTGGCGCCAGCTACTGCGCCTGGTGCTGCTGGCTGTACGTGGGCAGTTCGGTCGCAGCTGGCGGACCTGCCGCGCTGCGCTGTATGCCGCTTACATCTGGCTGCTGTTCTGGCTGGTCACACCGCTGACCTGGCTGGGCGTCGCGATCCTGCCGCGCCAGCGTTGGTGCCGCAGCTTTACCCGCGCGGCCGCACGGCTGTTCGTGCGCCTGGCGGGGGTGCCGCTCAGCGTCACGGGGCTGGAGCGCCTGCCTGAGTCAGGGGTGAGCGTGCTGGCCGTAAACCATGCCAGCTACCTCGACGGCATCATTCTCTGCGCAGCCCTGCCGCCGCAGTTCAGCTTCGTTGCCAAGCGCGAACTGGCTGACCAGTGGATTGCCGGCCTGTTCCTGCGCAAGCTCGGCGCCCGCTTCGTCGAACGCTTCGACCTGCAGCGCAGCGCCGCAGACACCGAGCCCCTGGCCGAGGCGCTACAGACTGGCCAGCCGCTGGTGTTCTTTCCCGAGGGGACCTTTACCCGGGAGCCAGGCTTGCGCACCTTCCACATGGGCGCCTTCGTGCTCGCCGCGCGTGTCGGCGTGCCGCTGCTGCCGGTCGCAATCCGCGGCACGCGCAGGGTGCTGCGCGACGGACAGTGGTTCCCGCGCCACGGTGCAATCCACGTCAATGTCTGCCCCCCGCTGTTGGCGCAGGGACCGGGCTGGATAGAGGCAATCAAGTTGCGGGATGCAACGATAGCGGTGCTGCTAGAGCACCTGGATGAATCTGAGCGGGCCCAGCACGCTGGTTAGGCGATGACTTCGCCGGTGTCGGCTTTCCAGAGCTGTTTAAAGAGTGGGCAAGCGTCAAAAGCTAAACTGGATTCTTATTCTTTATCGAACAAGGCTGATATCGACATCTGCTGTGAGTGACCGCTTCTGGCCGTTCTCTGCCGGTCATGACTGGCTGTTTCTGGCCGTTTTTTGCCTGCCCCGAATCGCTGAAAACGATCCAAAGCCATCATTGGAAGTGCTTGGTATTTCGACTCTGGCATACGCCAAGCCGGCATCATTCCCTCACCACAACCGTGCCTCTGCCTCGTCATATTTACTGGCGACTTTCAAAAAGGTTTCCGCCCACCCACTACTGAGACTGAGTTCTTGCAGCGGACCTGTTGGCGCAAAAAGTACAGCAAAGTGGGTTCTTGCGGGCAGCACCCCAGCTCTAAGCGAGTTGATCAACCCCTCCAGTTCTGCTTTTGCTTCATCGCTGTCGGCCCAAAAAGACCAGCAGAAATCATTCTCAGGAAGCGATATCAATTCGAGAGATGCCTCCAGCACATGGATGAGGAGCTCAAGAGGGGTGTTGTGTTGAGTTGATCCACGGACTAACTGCTTTGTACGGTTCATCTCCATAAGGCATCCATGCGTCAAACCGACGAAAAAAAGATGAAGCCTGGCGCGCTTCGCCAGGATCGGGCCTCAGAACAAGTAAACCACTTTTCTCGTCAGAAAAAAAACGGGCACCTTTGATGCCCGCTTTCCTTTACTCAGAAGCCTGCGCCCGTAACCGCCGCCCAATCACATCTATCAAGTCACAACCATCGTGCAACGGAATGGCCAACTGTGAGGATTTTGCTGGAAGCCGCAGAGGTTGTTTGGGCCTAATGCTATTTTTCGCGCGATGCATGCAGTAAATATTGAAGTATTGAAATTGCTACGTTGTTGCGGCATAACTTTTGTTCTGTCTATTTTATGGAATTAATATTGTTGCATGGAGTGCTATATGCAAAATCCAATTACACATTATTCACCTTTAATGACGCCTGGGTCTCGACAGGTTCAAGCTACAGAAGCCCAAGTTTTTCCTTCAAGCTTCGATAGTATTTTGTTTTGGGATGGGACTGTCCCGGCAGTTACTACGCCCCATAGTATTGAGAGTACCAAAAACCCCAGTAACGCATACCAAAAGTTGGAGGCGATAGGGCTTTCGGTGCACGATCAGATAACGAGTGTTTTTTCTGGTGCTACACCGAATGTTCGAGATTATCTAGAAAAACGCATAGTCGCAGCCATTGACGGGCAGGAGTTCAATGCATTGGAAGCTGCCTTAAAAAAGAAAGCGATCATCGTAGAGCTTCTGCAAAGGGCCAGAATCCATAGAAGTTGGCACGAAGCACTACTATATAATGGTTTAGACGCATTGTCGCTAGACAGGAAAATGAGTGCCGCAGTATTTGCATCGAATGCGGATGCAGAAGACGATATGGCATTGCGACAAAGCTTTTATGAAGAATACCTATTATCGCTAACTGCCGCCTACGTTAAACGAATCCTTGTCGAAGCCATCTCCATTCTGGAGGATGCTTCCACAACTGCAGACGCTGCAATCCATCGCGCCTTGGCAAGGGGCGAAGTCGCTTACACCTACAGGTTACACATTGGTAATGGCATAGAGGCGGGAACTGTGGCGGGTGCCATTGCCATCCATGTCGCCGAAGGTTGGACCTTCGGGGCAGTGATCCATGGAGGCATTAAGTTGTTGTCAGGGTTGGGGGAGGCCCTTATCAGTCGGGCCACTGCTGTTGGGATCGGGGTCTTGTTCTATTCACCTGCTCTTGCTAACGGCGAACGCTTTCCTCAAACCGTTCTCACATTATCCGGTAGCACTTTTTTGCCAAAGCTGCCGTCAAACCTGAATGAAATCGCCGCTACCGAAGGAACCATTGACCTTCCTTATCGGATTTTTGGCGACCTTAACCAATACACACTTGTTGCAACCCCGGCTGAGGGGAGTGTCTCGGCAAAAGTGCCAGTGCGAGCATTGGCATTCGATCCAACGACCAGCAGCTACAGTTTCACGTCAAACGATACACCACCCAATATCCTCAGTTTTCCCATTATTCACTTGGGAAACGGCTCGACAACTTCGCCTGCACGCCCTGCGCAAGTACCGACTTACACTGGAGTTACGCTGTCGCCATTGCTTGTGCAGCCTGAAACCTTACCCGCGGTCGAATTGCCTGATTTCAGGGATTGCATTTACTGCTTTCCGATTGAAAGCGGTCTACCGCCAATCTACGTTGTTTTTAATAGTCCTTATGAGGGAGCAACCACCAAGGGAAAATACAGCGGTCGATTTTTCAATCCTGCCAAAGCTGGAGGCCCAATTCTCGATCTCGATTGGACAAGTGCTACCGTGAGCCAAACGGGTATTGACCTGGTCAAATTACATACGGGACGTTTCAGGTCTTCGGATGCCAATGCCATCATGATTGATCGCTTGAAAAAAATTCTGCTGGGTGAATTGGTAATCACAGATGTGGACAAACGCTTCTATACTCATGAAATCAGAGAGCTCGAACGTTTCAGAGCATTAGGTGTAGCTGACGGTGTAAACTCGGATGACGGTGTTATTTGGAACAATACTCACGCCGCGACGCTGGAGGACTACAAAGTCAAAGATGCTTTTGAACTGCTCTATACGCCTGATGCTATAGAAGCGGATCGAAAACAAAGTGAACGAGAGTACAAGGAACTTGGAGGGGTAAAATAATGAGCGTCATTGCAACCATCGTACTTAACGAAAAACCTGAAGAGGTAATTCTATTTCTTACCAAAAATGAATTAGGCATCTCCTTTCCTCGGCTTGATGGCCTTTATAATCTGGCTAACTGGGCGCATGTGGAGAACAACATAGGGTTATTGAACCTTGTCCATAAAATGTGTGATGCCGGTTTTATCAAATATAGTGGGGGCGGAGTTGTGAGAGGGCCCAACTGGAGAGAGCCGGCATTCATGCTAGAAGGCAAATATACCTTTGACTGACAGCACCAAGTGCCTGAACGCAGGTGCCAGAGAACGGTGACAGTAGCCATTATTTCGTAGTCGTCCGGTTCCCTTGTCCAGTCGTTTAAATCATCGAAGGTTTCCCAGGTTGAGCCGCTGCCGCAGCGGCTCTTCTCTTTGTTGCGGGTAGATTGAGTATCTTCGCCCGTTTTTTGTTACTCCGCCGCCTGCGCCCGCAACCGTCGCCCAATCACATCCATCAAATCACAACCATCGCGCAATGGAATGACCAGCAGCTTGGAAAAGTCCTCCAACACCACCGTGTCGCAACCGAGTTCGGATCGGTAGGCAATGTTTTCCAGCACCTGTGTGACTGTCCGAATACGGTAATCCGCCATTGCTTGCAGGACGTCGAGTGGGGCTTGGGTGTCGATGAGCAGGGAAGCCGGTTTCATGTCGATTCCGGTAAGAGGCATGTATCTTTCCATAGATGAAACTCCGATCAGTGCAAAGGTTGACTGCCGCTCACTCGTCGCCAAACGAATGGGTGACAGCTGTACGCAGGTTGGCGAACCGGGATCGGAAAACCGGCAGACCCGAAGGTCTCCCGCGCACAGCTGCCATAAAGACAGCTTTGCGAAGGTGCAACAGCATCTGCAAAAAAGCACAGTGCTTTTGCATCCGATCGAACAGGTCGCCAAACCTGGTCGCCATTTGGGCGACGGGGCGGACTATAAGCTTCATCAAGGTCATGGGCAAGGTGAGGAATTCCGAGGCTGACGTAAGATCCGCGACGATGAAACTTCAGATCTTTCACATAACGTCACTGGAAATGTAAACACAGACCTGAGATGTTCACGGCCCCTTGGATTCAGCCTCCCACACTATCCTTAATCATCGCTCACGCCGTCGAGATGGACCTTCCCGAATGCAAACCCCCAACCCCCAACGCGCCCTCTGGAAAACCTACCTCCTTTTCCTCGCCCCGATGGTCCTGTCGAACTTCCTGCAATCCATGTCCGGCACGGTCAACAGCATCTACATCGGCCAGATGCTCGGCACCCAGGCGCTGGCGGCGGTGTCGGGGATGTTTCCCATCGTGTTTTTCTTCATCGCCCTGGTGATCGGCCTTGGTGCCGGCGCGGGGGTGTTGATCGGGCAGGCGTGGGGGGCGCGGGAGACGCATCTGGTGAAGGCTATTGCCGGGGCAACGTTGTTGCTGGGGGTGTTGATCGGG
This sequence comes from Pseudomonas sp. BF-R-19, assembly GCF_019956445.1. NCBI lineage: Bacteria > Pseudomonadati > Pseudomonadota > Gammaproteobacteria > Pseudomonadales > Pseudomonadaceae > Pseudomonas > Pseudomonas sp. BF-R-19. The sequence continues at coordinate 21 of NZ_JAHBDN010000069.1, read as the reverse complement.
TTGGTGGCGGCGGTGGTGGGG
>NZ_JAHBDN010000068.1:0-44590 GCF_019956445.1 Pseudomonas sp. BF-R-19 | reverse complement strand
GCCCCGATCATCAGCATCTCCGACAGCGAACTGCTGGGGGTGCAAAACCAGCTCAACAGCCTCAAGCAGCAGGTTTCCCAGGCCACCAATCACACCCAGCTGGAAAACTCACAGGACCAGATGCAAGTACTGATTCAGGAGATTGAACGCCTGTCCACATCACTGCTGCCTGGACAGGCGCAATTGCAGGCGCAACTGAACGTGCTGGGGCCAGTGCCGCTTGACGAGAACGCACAGGTGACGACTGCCATTACCAGCCAACGAGACACCCTCAGCGAGCAAAAAAACAAGATCGATAGCCAACTCAAAACCCTGGCCGCGCTTAAAACAAGTGCCGCCGAGTTGATCACCCAGATTGGCAGCATTCGGCGCAGCCTGCTGGAAGCGGAGGTGACCCAGCAGACCAGCAGTATCCTGAACCCGGGTTTCTGGTCGCCATTGTTCAATCTTCCAATCGAGGACCGCCAACGTTTCAGCGCCCTCATCGAGCAACTCGAGGTCACGCACCGGGCCGCCTGGCAACCCGGACAACGCGGGATCACGGCCACCCTGCTGTTGCTGGCCCTGGTCATATGGACCGTGGGGCGAAACCTCGCCGGCCGAGTCCTGGCGTGGCTGTGCTTTCATCGAATGCCTGCAGGCCGGCTGCGGCGCAGCTCCCTTGCGCTGGCGTCGGTGATGGCGACGCTGCTGACCGCCGGCATCGCCCTGCAACTGCTGCATTTTGCCGGGACCCGGCAACTGCCCTACCCCCCCCAGCTGGACGACCTGGCCCAATATCTGGAAAAGCTGGCCTATACCTGCGTGCTGATCACCGGGCTGAGTCGCGCGTTGTTGTCGACCAAACATCCTTCATGGCGCCTGCCCGATATTGCCGATCGGGTGGCGCTGGCGATGGAGCCCTATCCGCGGTTGCTGGCCAGCCTGCTGCTGGTGCTGGTAACCCTGGTACAGATGAGCAATGTCACCGGCATGAGCGCCGAAGTGGTGTTGTTCGGTCGGGGCATCGTGGCCTTGGTCGTGGCACTGGTGATCGGTGCGCTGCTGTTGCGCGTCAACAAGACTCGCCGCGACCTGATATCGGCCGGAGAAAATCCCGAAGGCGTCACCACCTTCGCCGGTCTGATTTACACCTTCACCGGCGCGGCCGTGGTGGTGTCCCTGTTCGCCCTGCTGATCGGCTACGTGACGATGGCCCGGTTCATCACCTATGAACTGGTCTGGATATTCATCATCTTCGCCGGCTTCTACCTGCTCGCACAGGTCTACCAGGACACCTGCGACTACGTTTTTTCACCCCGGCAACCCACCGGCAAGGCGATCAAACAACTGCTGGGCATCGGCAATCCACGCCTGGAGCAGATCTGCACCGTCATGTCCGGGGCTGGCCGCGCCATCCTGATGCTGATCGGCGTCATTGCCCTGTTCGTCGGCGGCGTGGGGACGACGCTCGGGCAACTGGTCACCGGCACCGTGGCCATTCTCGGTGGTGAAGGGCTGCGCAAGCTGAACATCGTCCCGGACAATTTGATGCATGCCCTCCTGACACTGATGATCGGTGTCTACCTGATACGCACGCTGCGCCGCTGGCTGGATAACGAGTTCCTGCCGAAAACCGAGATGGCCCCGGGCATGTGCGCCTCGCTCAGCACCCTGTTTGCCAACATCGGCTACGTGTCCGTCGTCCTGCTCACACTGGCGTCGCTTGGGATCAAGTGGACCAACCTGGCCTGGATCGTCAGTGCCCTGTCAGTGGGTATCGGCTTTGGCCTTCAGGAGATCGTGAAGAATTTCATCTCCGGCCTGATCCTGCTCACCGAGCGCCCGGTGAAGGTCGGCGACCTGATCAGCATCAGCGGCGTCGAAGGCGACATTCGCCGGATCAACGTGCGGGCCACGGAAATACAACTGGCCGACCGCTCGATCATGATCGTGCCCAACTCCCACCTGATTTCCCAGAACCTGCGCAACGTCACCCTCGGCGGCAGCGCCCAGGGCGTGGTGATACTCGAACTGATGTTCCCGCTGAACATCGATCCGGAGCTGGTGCAGAACCTGCTGATGGACACCTACACCGAACACGAATCGATCCTGGACAAACCGGCACCGTTCCTGCGCTTCAGTCAGCTGAAACCCGAAGGCATCACCTTGACCGTCACCGGTTATGTCGGCAGCCCACGCACGGTCGGCGCGATCAAAAGCGAGCTGCTGTTTGAAATTCTCAAGCGGCTGGGTGCTGCCGGGATTGAACTGGCGAGATCGCCTGCCGCGTGATGTTCGATCACGCGGCAGGCGGTCGCTGCATCAATGAGCGATACACACCGACTTGAGCTCGGTGTAAGCCTCGATCACCGCACGCCCGAACTCGCGGCCCATGCCCGACTGCTTGACACCACCGAACGGCATCGCCGGGTCGAGCAGCACGTGGGCGTTGACCCACACCGTACCGGCTTCGATGCGCGGCACCAGGTTCATGGCTTTGCCCAGGTCGTTGGTCCACAGGCTGGCGGCCAGGCCGTAGCGGTTGTCGTTGGCCAGTTCGATCACGGCGTCTTCGTCGTCGAACGGCATCACGCCCAATACCGGGCCGAACACTTCTTCGCGGGCCACGGCCATGCTGTGGTCGATGTCCGCCAGAATGGTTGGCTGCACGAAGAAACCATCACCCTCCAGCAACTCGCCGCCAGTCACCACCCGCGCACCTTGCTGGCGGGCCAGTTCGATGTGCTTGAGCACGCTTTGTTGTTGCTTGCGCGACACCAGCGGGTTGATTGCCGCGTCGCAATTCATGCCGGCGCCAATCGGCATCGAGGAGACGACGGCGGCCAGGGCCTCGACGAATTGATCGTGGATCGAACGGTGCACGTAGAAGCGCGAAGCCGCGGCGCAAACCTGGCCGTTGTTCAGCAAGCCGCCGAGGATCGCGCCTTGCACGGCTTTTTCGATGTCGGCATCGGCGAGTACGATCATCGGGTTCTTGCCACCCAGCTCCAGGGAGAAGCGCGTCATGTTTTCCATGCACGCCACGCCGACGCTCTTGCCCACGGCGGTGGAACCGGTGAACGACACTTTGCTCACCAGAGGATGCGCGGTCAGCACGCCGCCAACGGAAGCGCCGCCACCGGTGACCACGTTGAATACGCCGGCCGGGATGCCGGCTTCCAGCGCCAGTTCGGCCAGGCGCATGGCGGTCAGCGGGGTTTCCATGGCTGGTTTGATGATCACCGTGCAACCGGTGGCCAGGGCTGGCATCAGCTTCCAGGCGGCGATCAGCAGCGGGAAGTTCCACGGCACGATGCCGACCACCACGCCCACCGGCTCGCGCTTGGTGAACGCGGTGAACTTCGCGCCCGGTGGCAGCGGTATCGATACATCGAAGGTCTGGCCTTCGATCTTGGTCGCCCAGCCGGACATGTAGCGCATGAATTCCACGGTGGCGTTGAGGTCCAGCGCGCGGGCCATGTTGATCGACTTGCCCTGGCTCAGGGTTTCCAGCTGGGCCAGTTCTTCGGCGTGTTCTTCGACCAGGCGGGTGAAATTCAGCAGGATGCGTTCACGGTCGGCCGGGCGCAGGCTCGACCACACGCCGGACTTGAACGCCTTGTGGGACGACTGCACGGCGCGCTCGACGAGTTCCAGCGGCGCATCCAGGGTTTCGCACAGGGTTTGCCCGGTGGCCGGGTTGACCACGGCGATGCTGTCGCCCTCGGCAAGCACCCACTGGCCATCGATGAAGCAGCCGTGGCGACGTTCGAGGAATGCAGCAACCTGGGGCAGGATTTCAACGTTGCTCATAATTCACCTTTCATTCAGACGAGTTGTTCAGGCGCCAATCCGGCCTGATCAGTGTTGTTCTTTGAGGAAGCACGCGACCGCCTGGCGGTCGTCGGCGGAAGCCAGGCCCATGTAGGGCATGTAGGTGCCCGGCACGAAGGCCTGGGGCTGGGTGATCAATTGCGTGATGTTCTCGGCCTGCCAGTCGACGTCCTTGTCGCGCATGGCCTGGGAGTAGCTGAAGCCCGCCAGCGAGCCGGACTTGCGCCCATACACACCAGACAGGTTCGGCCCCATCATGCCGGTGGTGCCCTTGGTCACCGCGTGGCAGACGCTGCACTCGGTGGCAAACACTTCGGCACCACGGCGCGTGTCCGGGGCGCACTCGGCGGCAGACACCGCCTGAACCAGGGTGAAGGACAGCAAACCGATCAAGGGCAAACGCAGCGAAGTGAACATAAGAAAACGACCTTGAAAATCCACGCGCCCGCCAGCAAGCGAACGCCAACACTGAAAATGCCGAGGCAACGGTGCTTCGGCAGGTTGGTAGGGATTGTCGGTGGTCGTCGGCACGCAGGTTTTGCCCTGCGTGCCAGTTGTGTTGGCCGGGCTGCCAAACCGGGCAATCTGGCATGCACAACCAACTAATTGGCAAACAGGGAAAAGGGCAAACGAAAGTCGCGCCTTAGTATCCGGACAGACCGCAAACCTGCGCTCAAGAACAAGAACGGATGCCACACCATGCTCAAGTCCCCCTTGCTTCGTCTCTCGACGCTCGCGCTGATGATCAGTGCCGGCAATGCCGGTGCCTATGAACTCTACGCCGATGACGACAGCCACCTGAACGCTACCCTCGAAGCAGTGTTCGGCATTTTCCACAGCCAGGAAAACTACGCCCTGTCCGGCCGCCTGAATGAAGGCAGCTCGTCGTGGCGCGAGGGCTACATCAAATACGGCTTGAGCTTCGATCAAGGCCTGGGCGGTGTGGGTACCGCGTACGGCGCGGGGAACATGCTCAGCTCCGGCACTTGGGGCGATGGCGATGCCGCCGGCTTTTCAGATGGCTCGGAACGCACCACCAAGTTCGAAGACGCCTACCTCGGCTGGCGCTCGGCCGATCTGTTCGGTGCGTTGGGCAGTGACGGCGTCGACCTGTCCTTCGGTCGTCAGAACATTGTGGTCGGCGACGGTTTCCTGATCGACGGCGATGCACTGAACATGGGCAAAGGCCTGGCCGACGGCGAGTTCAATCGTGGCGGCGCCTACTACCTGGCAGCACGCAAGGCCTTCGACGAAACCGCCGTGTTACGTTTGGGCGGCAAGGAAGGCTGGCGCAGCGACCTGATGTGGCTCAAATCCGACAACCGCGCCCAGGCCAAGACCGAAATGTACGTCGGCACCCTGGAGCACGTAGCCGAGGCCGGCACGGTCGGCCTGACCTACATCAAGACCACCGACATCGACGAACAGTACGCCTCGCCGATCCAGCTCGAACGCGACGGCATGAAGACCTACAGCCTGCGTGCGGCGGGCAACGCCGGGGTGAAAGACCTGTTCCTGTCCGGTGAATACGCCAAGCAGGACAAACCCAACACCTCCAGCGAAGACGCCTGGTACCTGGAAGCCGGCTGGACCTTCTCCGACGCGGTCTGGACGCCTAGCGCCAGCTACCGCTACAGCCGTTTCTCGGAAGGCTACGACACCCTGTTCTACGGTTTCAGCCGTGGCTACGGCACCTGGTTCCAGGGTGAAGTGGCGGGCAACTACGCCGGGCCATTCAACAGCAATTCGCGCATCCAGAACGTCACGCTGAAAGTCTCGCCACTGGAGAACCTCACCGTCGGCGCGATGTACTTCAACTTCGACACCATCGACCGCAACCTGGGCAACACCGATGGCCACGAAGTCGACCTGTACGCCGAATGGCACGTCAACGACCACCTGACCGTGATGCCACTGGTGGGCATCTACCAACCGGACAAGAGCGCCGAAGACGGTGGTACCCAACTGGGTAACAACGACAGGAACGTCTACGCCCAGGTGGTGTTCGCCACCGGTTTCTGATTTCGGCTATGGGCAACGGCGTTGTCGTTGCCAACGTGGAAGTTGAATCAGTTGGTGGGGAGCTTTCGTATCTGAGATTTGCAGTGCCTGATACACCGCCTTCGCGAGCAGGCCCGCTCCCACACTGGATTTTTGCCATACACAAATCTTGTGTTCACCAGAGATCCCTGTGGGAGCGGGCTTGCTCGCGAAGAGGCCATCACATCCAACATCGCTGCCGCCTGACACTCCGCCTTCGCGAGCAAGCCCGCTCCTACACTGGATTTTTGCCATACACAAATCTTGTGTTCACCAAAACTCCCTGTGGGAGCGGGCTTGCCCGCGAAGAGGCCATCACATCCAACATCGCTGCCGCCTGACACTCCGCCTTCGCGAGCAAGCCCGCTCCTACACTGGATTTTTGCCATACACAAATCTTGCGTTCACCAGAGATCCCTGTGGGAGCGGGCTTGCTCGCGAAGAGGCCATCACATCCAACATCATCGTTGACTGACACACCGCCATCGCGAGCAAGCTCGCTCCCACAGTTGATCTCAGCCGTACACAAACTTTGTGTTCACTAGAGATTCCTGTGGGAGCGAGCTTGCTCGCGATTGAACGATAACGCGGTCTGTCAGCAATGCGCCCCGGCATGCTCAACGCGATGAAACAACCGGTTGAAATACACCAGGCTGTCGCGCGGTTCGCGCACGCCCACCTTCGTCAGCTCCACGAACATCACCGAGTGCGAGCCCACCTCCTTGCACTCGCTGATCCGCCCTTCGAGCTGCACCAGGGCATCGCGCAGCACCGGTACGTCGGCGGCACCGTCGTCCCACAGGTCCCAGGCGAAGCGTTCGTCCATCGGCACCTTGGTCATGCCGGCGAAATGCCGGGCCAGTTCTTCCTGCTCGCCACACAGCACGTTGACGCACAAGTGGCCGTTGGTGCGGAACACGTCGTGGGTGGCGCTGTTGCGGTTGACGCACACCAGCACGGTGGGTGGCGAATCGGTCACCGAGCACACGGCGCTGGCGGTGATGCCGCAACGTCCGCCGGGGCCGTTGGTGGTGATGATGTTCACCGCGGCAGGCAGCTGCGCCATGGCGTTGCGAAAGTCGATTTGCTGCTGGCTCAGGTCGGCCATGTCGATGCCCCTTCCTTCAGGAGGGCCGCTATCTTGCGGCCCGTAGGTGATGGAACAAGACTAAGGCTGTGGGCGCGCCGCAACCATTCTGACGATCCCCATGGCGAGGTTGGCTTTCCGCTAGTCGACTAGGTGGTTTCTTTATCGCAAGGGCCGGCCACAGTGGGTATTCTGCATACTGGTTCCAGAAAGATGAGCCAATGCGTGCCGCATGTTCCCGTGCGAAAACAATAATTAGAAAACTTTCGTGGCAGCCCCGATGGAAATCCGTAAACCGATTGTTTATATCGTTGACGACGACAAAGACCTGCGAACCTCGCTGGCCTGGTTGCTGGAGTCGGTCAGCGTGCAGGCGCAGTGCTTTGCCGGCGCCGAAGAGTTCCTCAGCCAGTACGACCCCAAGCAGCCCGCCTGCCTGGTGCTCGACGTGCGCATGCCGGAGACCAGCGGTTTCCAGTTGCAGGAAATCCTCAACCAGCGCGGCAGCACCTTGCCGACCATTTTCGTCTCGGCCCATGGCGACATTCCGATGTCGGTCACGGCGATGAAGAACGGCGCGCTGGATTTCGTCGAGAAACCCTACAACCCGCAGCAGATGATCGACCGCATCCAGGCCGCGCTGAAGACCGCCGTACACGCCCAGGCCGATCAGCAGCAGCGTCAGAACCTGCAAGGCAAGCTGGCACTGCTGACCACCCGTGAGCGGGAAGTGTTGATGCTGGTGATCGATGGCAAGGCCAGCAAGGTGATTGCCCGGGAGCTGAACATCAGCGTGAAGACCGTTGATGTGCACCGCACCAAGATCAAGGAGAAGATGGGCGTGAGCAGCATCGCCATGCTGGTGCGCGAGGTGCTGCACTTGCCGGTGGATGAGCCGGCGCGGCACTGAGCCTCCTGTATTTGCCGTCAGGCCGCCATCGCGGGCAAGCCCGCTCCCACATTTTGATCTCGGCCGGACACAGACTTTGTGTTCACCGCAGATTCAATGTGGGAGCGGGCTTGCTCGCGAAGGGGCCGACACATTCAACATGGATGGTGACTGACACACCGCTTTCGCGAGCAAGCCCGCTCCCACAGGTTGGTCCCGGTCGTACACAGACTTTGTGTTCACCGGAGATTCAATGTGGGAGCGGGCTTGCTCGCGAAGAGGCCGGCAGATTCAACATCAATCGCGGGTGTCAGATCTGGCTATAGCGCTTGCGATAAGCACCCGGTGACACACCAAAGCGCGATTTGAAGGCCGACGAGAAGTAGCTCGAATCCGAGAAGCCCCACGCATAACACAGCGCCGAAAGCTTCTGCTCGACATCGGCCCGGCGCAGGTTTTCCGCGCAGAAGTCCAGGCGGCGGTGCTTGATGTACTGCGCCACCACCAGGCCGCGCTTGGAGAACATCCGGTACAGGCCGCGCACGGAAATCCCGACTTCACGGGCAATCAGCTCGGGGCACAGTTCTTCGTCACTGAGGTGCGCGTCGATGAAGGCGATGATCTTGCGAAATTGCCGCTCATGGGCGTCTGCACCGCAGTCGCGGGCGCTGATGCCCGGCAGCAAGAGGCTGGCCAGGGCATCGAGCACGGCCTCGCTTTCCTGCATGTCCAGCCCTTCCTGCTGGCGGGTGTCCAGCACCAGCTTGTTGGCCATCGCCGCCAGGGGGCTGCCGGCCGCGATGCGCGTGGCGCAGTTGACGGCATTGAAGTGCGAACCGCGCTCGACCACCTGGCGCGGCAAAATCAGCGACAGTTGTCGGCAATCGTCGTTGTAGATCATGTCGCTCGGACGGCTGGCGTCGATCAGGGCAATGTCGCCACAGCCCAGTTGCGCGCGGTTGTCGCCCTGCTCCAGTTGCGAGCTGCCCCGCAGCTGGAACACCGCGTAGTAGTGGCCGTCGCTGCTGGTGCTGACGTCCTTGCTGGTGCGGTACAAATGCACGTGCGCCATGTCGACCACACTCAGGTTGATCGCACCGCTGCGAAATTCCGCCAGTTCGCCGTAGAAATCGGTGTCCAGCGCCCGGGCATCGAAACGCCCACAGGCCTGGTTCACCTGGCTCAACCAACTTTCGAACGCCTCGTTGCGCACCGTCGATGCTGTAATCATGTCCGCAAGCCTCAGGTTTTTGTTGTTATTTTTCGACCGCTTCATCGAGCGGTTCGTCAAAACGGTTGTTTCTGTAGCCATCGCCTCCCTCGACGGCCGCCGGGCGCCCATTCAACAGGCTCCGGCCCAAGCTTTCCAGTCGACTTTCTGTTAAAGGTCCAATACCAGACGAGCGGAAAGCGCCCGTGATACACACGCGCAAATCTGCTTGTTGGACGCCTTTTCCTTGTTCGACAGACAGTTGTCACGGTGCTCCGGCAAGCCGTCCAGCACCTCGACGATGCAGGTGCCGCAGATGCCTTCGCGGCACTCGGTGTCGATGTCGCAACCGTGAGCCTGCAACACGTCGACCAGGCTGGCGTTGGCCGGCACTTGCAGCACCACGCCGGAACTGGCCAGTTCCACTTCGAACGTACCGGCCGGGGCGCTGTTGGCGGCCGGGTCTGCTGCAAAGTGCTCCAGGTGAATGGCATCATTCGAGCGGGTGCGGGACGCCACTTCCACCACTTTGTTCATGAAGGGTGCCGGGCCGCAGGTATAGACGTGGGCGGCGCTGCCGGCACGCTCCAGGCATTCGCTCAACGCTGCGTCGAGATCCGCGGGCTCCACGCCGTAGTGAAATTCCACAGACTCAGCAAAGTTCGTTGCCAACAGCTCGGTAAACGCCGCGTACTGCGCCGAGCGGGCGAAATAGTGCAGGCGATACGGCTGGCCGCTTTCCGCCAATTTGTAGGCCATGCTCAGCAGCGGCGTGACACCGATACCGGCGGCGAACAGCACGTGCTCGCTGGCCGTTTCATCGAGGCGGAACAGGTTGCGCGGCGCACCCATTTCCAGCTCCATGCCCTCTTCCACTTGCTCGTGCAGCGCGAGTGAGCCACCGCGCGACTGCGCTTCTTTCTTCACCGCCACCAGGTAGGCGCGGCGATCTTGTGGCGGGCTGCACAGCGAATACTGGCGGGTCACCCCGGTCGGCCCGGTCAGGTCGACGTGGGCACCCGGTTCATAGGTGTCGAGCGGCTGGCCGTCACTGCGCACGAGGCGAAAGGAACGGATATCCAGCGCTTCGTCGACGATCCTTTCGATCTTCACCTTCATCATTGCATCACCTGAAACTTGAGTTATTTCTATTAACGCGGGCGCCTGTAGTCCAGGCACCCTGTTCTTTGCCAGCGCGCCAATCAGCGCATGAACAAGCCGCCGTTGACGTCCAGGCACGCGCCGGTCACGGAGGTCGCGTTGTCGGCGACCAGCAGCAACACGCTGTCAGCGATGAACTCGGGGTCACCGAGGGTGCCGGCCGGGATCATCTTCAGGATCTGCTCCAGACGCTCCGGAGCCACGGTTTCACGCACCACCGGCAAGTCCAGCGGACCCGGCGAGATGCTGTTGACCGTCACGCCTTGGGGCGCCAATTCACGGGCAAAAACCTTGGTCAGTGTCGCCACGCCGCCCTTGGCCGCCGCGTAATGCGCGCCAGTGGCGGTGCCGCCGTTCTGTCCGGCCAGGGATGCGATGTTGACGATGCGACCGAAGCCGCGCTCGGCAAAGTGCGCGCCAAACACCTGGCAGGCAACAAAGGTGCCGCGCAGGTTGATCGCCATCGACTCGTCGAACTCTTGCGGCGTGATGTCCATCAGCGCGGCGACTTTCGACACACCGGCGTTGTTCACCAGAATGTCAGTGCCGCCCCAATGGGCAGCGAGCAGGTCGCGGGCGCGCTGGAAGTCGGCCTTGCTGCGCACATCCAGCTCGATGGCGACGGCCGTGGAGCCGCTGCCATCCAGCTCGGCGGCCAGATGCCGCACGCCATCGAGGCGCACATCCGCCAGGCCGACGCGATAACCCGCCGCATGCAGACGACGGGCGATGCACTCGCCCAGTCCGCGCGAGGCACCCGTTACAAGGGCTACTCGACTCATGATGTTGCCCTCACAAAAGGAAGCCGAGCGCGCTCAGGCTGTCGGTGGAGTTGATCAGACGCACCACTTTGCGCTCCAGGGTCGGCACGCCATCGGTGAAGCGAATGCGGTGGTTCAAATCAGCCACGAACGGCGTGTGTACGCCGCGCTTGTAGGCGTACAGCAACTGCGCCGAGTTGACTTCGACGATGTCGCCGGCCGCTTCCACCAGGCGGAAACGCGAGATCGTGCGGATGGTTTTCGCCGCATCCACCGCCGACGGCGAGTAGCCGGCGGTCAGGCGTTCGATGCGCAGGTCACGCATGCGCGCATCGTCGTAGGCGTAGTTGAGGGTCGCCTCAAAGTCTTCGGTGTCCGGGTCGATCGGCACGATGTACTTGCCGCTTTCGCTCCACAGGGTCGCCCATTCGGCGTAGTGCTTGTGGTCGAGCAGTTCGGCTTCGCGCCAGATGAACTCGATGGCCTGGGCCAAGGGACCGGTAAAACCGTTCAGGGTGTCTTGATTGCTCATTGGCTCATCATCCTTTTCCACATGTCGTAGGCACCGCGCATGCCGCCTTCGTCGGTGGCGTGGCTGACCTTGTCGCCGTTTTCAGCGGTGATTTCGCGGTTCAGGCCGCGGTTGACCAGGATTGGCGCATCGACGCCGGCGTACGAACCGCGCTGCACGCGATCCCAGGCCTCGGCATCGTCAGGGCTGCCGAAACCGAACGGGCCTTGGAAGTGTTCGTGGATGCGCATGCGTTCGCGGTTGGCGATTTCCGGGCCGCCGTCCATGCCGAGGGCCACGTGGCGGATCTCGGTTTCGCTGACCGACACCGGGCGCAACACGCGGAAGAACGACATCGACATCGCCACGTTGGGGAACAGGTTCAGGTTGAAACCGGCGCCGTGCAGCGAGCGCACGATGCGACGGACCTGATCGGCCGGCATGGTTTTCGACAGTTCTTCAGTCACATGGGCGAAGCGCTCCTGCAACTGTTCGGTGCCGTCGTCATGATCGAGATCGACGTGCTCCGGCACCATCACCATCACGCTGTGGCCGTTGCCCAGCGAGTGGGTCACGGCTTGTTCGTCGGTCATGAACGAGAGCATTTCCGAGGTTTCTTCATCCACCGACGACATGAACGACTTGTGCACGATCGGGAAGTGGTAACCGTCGGTGGTGTTTTCCAGCTGGATCTTCCAGTTGCCCTTGAAGCTGAATTTGTGTTCGCCCTGGGTCTTGATCGGGTAACCGGCGCCCTGCTTCATGAACAGGTCCATCCAGTGTTTGGCGCCGCCAAGGAAGTCTTCCAGCGGTTCGATCTTGTCGTTGTAGCTGGCGAAGACCATGCCGGCGTAGCTCTCGACGCGCAGGCTGGTCAGCGGCAGTTCGGATTTCTCCAGGATGCCTTCGTAGCCATCCGGATACGGCAGCGCACGCAGCTTGCCGTCCAGGCCATAGGACCAGCTGTGGTACGGGCAGGTGAAACCGGTGGCGTTGCCCTTGTGCTTCTCGCACACGGTGGCGCCACGGTGGCGGCAACGGTTTTCCAGCACGTTGATGTTGTTCTTCTTGTCGCGCACGACAATCACCGGGCGACGGCCGATGGTGGCGGTCTTGAAGTCGCCGGAATTGCGCACTTCGCTTTCGTGGGCAACCCACACCCAGGTGCGGTAGAAAATCTTGTCCAGCTCGGCTTCGAACAGCGCCGGGTCGTTGTACAGCGAGACGTCGACGCGGTCATGCTGGACCAGGTCTTCGGGGCTTTTCGACGTTGCGATCAGCTGATATTCATGAGTGCTCATGCGGTTCTCCTCATGGCTTCTTTTTATGATTTTGTTTTAGAGCCAGGCCGTTCACCGGCCATGCTCTGTTGCAGTTGCGCGCCGAAGGCGCAGACCAGTTCGTCCTGACCTTTGCGCCCGACGATTTGCAGGCCGACCTTCAGCCCACCGCAGTCGAGTTCCACCGGCACCGTCAGGGCCGGGTGGCCGCTGAGGTTGAAAGGCCGAACCAGCGGAGTCATGCCGGCCACGGCCTTGCTGCCGGCGCGGGCTTCGCTGAGGGTCGGCGGCAGGCTCGGCAGCGTCGGCAGCAGCAATACGGCAAAGTCTTCCAACGCCGCGTCCACTTGTTGGGTGAACGCTGTGCGCACGGCTTCGGCCTCGGCCAGGTCTTGGCGCGTGGTGCGGCTGGCCGCCAGCAAACGTGTTTCCACATCGGCGCCGATCAGGCCCTTGCCGGTCAGGTGGCCGAACGCCGCCCAATTTTCGAAATTGATCACGGTCAGGCCGGCGGTGAACGCCGCTTCGAATTCGCTCAGGTGCAGGTTGCTGCGACGCCATCCGGCGCGGTCGGCGGCGGCACCCAGGCTGGCTTGCAGGTGCGAATCGCAGGCCACCTCGAGAAAGCCGACCCTGGCGCCATCGCTTGGCAGGCCTTGAGCGGCAAAGCCCGGGCAGATCACCTGCATCGCGGCGATCAGGTCGTCCATGCTTTTGGCGAACGGCCCGACGCAATCGAGGCTGGACTCCAGCGGATGGGCGCCGACACGGCTGACGCGACCATAAGTCGGCTTGAGCCCGGCAATCCCGCAGCAGGCTGCCGGCACCCGCACTGAACCACCGGTGTCGGTGCCGATGGCGATGTCCGCCAGGCCTGCCGCGACCGCCGAAGCCGAACCGCTGGACGAGCCGCCAGGAACACGGTCCGGCGCTTGCGGATTGATCGGTGTGCCGGTCCAGTCGTTGATGCCGGTCACGCCGAACGCCAGTTCATGCAGGTTGGTCTTGCCAACGATCTGCCAACCAGCGTCGAGGATCGCATCGACCACTTCGGCGTTTTTCGTCGCCGCCGGTGCATCGGCAAATGCGCGGCTGCCCGAGCGGGTCGGATGGCCGGCGATGTCGATAGAGTCCTTGATCGCTACGCGCTTGCCGTTGCCACCGAGGAGGAATTCGCTGATGAACGTACTCATGCACTCAACTCCGTATTGAACAAACGCTGCGTACGGAAATGCGCGATCAGCCAGGCGCCGTCGACACAACGAAAATCGATGTTCAGGCGCGTGCCGAACAACTCGTTGCGGCCATCGGCGTAAGTCGAGATCTGCTGCATGATCCATTGCCCCTGCGCCGCCTTGCCGTCGACCACGATCGACTCGCTGGTGAGGTAATGCAGGTTCAACTTGAAGTGATCGGACGGCGGCAAATAACCACCGACAAACGCCGCCACCGCCGCACGTCCGTGATGCTGGCCGAAGGTCTGCGCCGTCTGGCTACCAACGCCTTCCCAGATCGCATCTTCAGTGAACAATTGCGCCAACTGGCTCTGATGAATCGCCGCCCGCGGCACATCGCACAGGTCCATGTAGCGCGCCATCAGGCGACGCACTGCGCTTTCCCCTTCGAGCGTCGCCAGACGCTGCAGCAAGGCCTCGTTCATGGCTTACACCTTGGCCGCATCAGGAATGGTCAACGGGCGACCGATGCGCGCTTCGATCTTCGCGTAGCGCCACAGGCTGTACTGGCCGACCGGCGTGGTTCGGAACAGGTTGCAGGCGTCGATCACCGACTGGTGGCAGTCGACGTCGGCCATGATGTACACGGTCCAGGGCGAGGTGGTGGACGGGCCGACCATCAGGCGGTCGTCGTCCATTGCGCCGAGCACGGTGATGCCGGGCATGGCGCCGAGGTCACCCATCATCTGGCTGAAGCCTTTCCACACGCTCAGGCCTTCGCCGGTGGGCAGGTCGAAAAAGTTCTGGGTGATGCCGATGCAGAAGACGACGCGCAACGGCTCTTGGGTGGTTTGCGACATGGGTGAGATTCCTTGAAAAAGTAATGGGGATTCAGATGTAGCCCGGGAACGGCGAGACGCCGAGGAACACCGAGCCGGCGCCGTCATACAGGCCTTCGCTGAGGAAGGCGTGCTGGGTCACCACCATCGAATCGCGCAGATAGCGCTGAAGCGGATGGCGCAGGTAAATAGCGGTGGTGCCGGCCAGGCTGTAGGCGCTCTGCACCACCTCGGCACCGGCCTGGGACACGTGAATAGCCGACAGGCGCAACAGGCTGGTTTGCTCCGGCGTGACCGGGTTGCCGGCCAGGATCGAGTTCCACACCTGTTCGGTGGCGTTGTAGAAAAAACCGCGGGCGGCGCTGAGCTTGGCTTCAGCCTTGGCGATCTCGATGCGCACGTAGGCGCGGTCGGACAGTTTCGGCGCGCCGGTGATGCCGCTGCCGGCCGCCATACGGCTGATTTCGTCGAGGGCCGCACGGGCCAGGCCGAGGTTGACCACCGCCAGCACTTGCGCGGCGTAGGCGATCGACGGGTAGCGGAACAGCGGTTCGTCGATGGTCGCGGCACCGCCACGGATGAACGTCCAGCGCTCATCAACGCGTTTATCGGTTACACGCAGGTCATGGCTGCCGGTGCCCTTGAGGCCGACCACTTCCCAGTTCTCGACGATGTCTACCTGCTCCGGGCGAAATACTGCGGTGCGCGGCTTGCCGCCAGCGGCGCCGATGCCAACGCCCAACAGGTCTGCGCCTTTGCAGCCGCTGGCGAATTTCCAGGTGCCGTTGACCTGATAGCCGCCTTCTACGGCCTCGGCCGATTGCAAGGGGAACAAGCCACCGGCGAACACCAGGTCAGGGCTCTCGGCGTAGAGTTCAGCCAGGGTTTCCCGCGGCAAGGCTGCCAGGTAGACCCCGGCACTACCGAAGCTGGCCACCCAGCCCGCCGAGCCGTCGGCTTCGGAGATGCGCTCGATCATTTGCAGAAACAGCGCCGGTGCCAGGGCGTCGCCGCCGAAGCATTTCGGCGTGGCGGCGCGGTAAATGCCCACCTGCTTGAAGCGCTCGATCATGTCCCGAGGCACGTGGGAGCCGGTGTCGAATTCTTCGCGACGCTGGCGGACCTCATCCAGCACTTGCTGGAATAGCTGACTCTCGACCATTGGCACGACCGGTTCGGACACAGGGTCTTGTTGCGCGACAGCTGAACGCAGCATGGGCTAGTTCTCCGTTTTGATTATTGTTAGTGGGGCGGCACCGAGAAGAGGCGTGGTTGCCCTTGCATTGAGGTCCAGTGTAAAAACCGCGTCCCGGCACAACTATTGGTGCGTGCAACCCCCTCACTAAAGAAAACCCCTAGCCCCCCACCGATTACCTCTGAGCGCATCCCGCTGTGCGAGCAGGTATAAAACGCCATACTGCAAATCTCTGCCGCCAGGGGCCGTGCGATGTACCAGCCAAAACCGAACGACTTTTATGCGCTGATCGAAGCCATGCCGCTGTGCATCATTCTTCATGACGCGCACACCAAGGAAATTCTCTGGGCCAACGCCGCAGCCCTCGCGGCGCTGGGCTTTACCCTGGAAGAACTGACACCGCTCAAGGCCCCGGACATGACCCGCGACGCACCGAAGTACCGGCGCTCGGTGGGCTTGCGCTGGCTGGAAGGTGCCGCGCGTACCGGGCAGCGGGCCATCGAGTGGTGCTATCGCTCCAAGCAAGGGGTGGAGATTCTGTCCGAGGCGGTGGCGACCCTGGTGCACCTGGACGGTCGCGACGTGTTGATGGTGCAGTTCCGCGACATTTCCAAGGAGGACAAGGTCAAGCGCGACCTCAAGCGTTTCGAGAGTCGACTCAAGGCCTTCATGCAGGACCTGGCCGAAGGTGTAGCGGTGCTCGGCCCCGAGGGCGACATTCGCTTTATCAGCGACTCCGGCGCACACCTGCTCAACAGCGAAGTGCACAAGCTGATGGGCAAGAACTTCCTGGCCTGGTGCGACGACGCATCCGGCCAGCGCCTGTTGCAACAGCTTGCCCATGAGAGACCGAAGCACGCGCCGTTCAACGTGCATTACAAGGTGCAGCGCCGCGATGGCGAGTGGCGCTGGCATGACGCAACCTGCCGCTACATCGAGATAGAGGACGATCTGGTCGGCCATCTGCTGCTGTTCCGCGACGTGACCGAACAGGTGCAGGCCGAAGAGGCGCGGCGGGTCAGCGAGCAGAAGCTCGAATACCTGGCGCGCTACAACGCCATGGGTGAAATGGCCGTGGCGATTGCCCACGAGTTGAGCCAGCCATTGGCGGCGACTCGCAACTTTATTGAAGGCGCAGTGATTCGCCTGGGCAACGCCGGCGAAACCGATCAAGGCGTCGCCTGGGGCTTGCAGAGCGCCGTGCGGCAGATCGAGCATGCCTCGGTGATCATCAAGAGCGTGCGCGATTACGTGGTCAAGCTGGAGCAGACCGAAGAACTGGTCGACCTTAATGAACTGCTGCGCGAAACCCGCTACTTCATCAGCCTGCGGGCCGATCCGAGCCGGGTGCGCGTGGAAATCGTCACCGCGTCCGAACCGCTGCGGGTGAGTTGCGAGAAGGTGCTGATCGGCCAGGTGATCCTCAACCTGGCCTTCAACGCCATTGAGGAAATGGCCGACTTGCCGACCGAACGACGCTTGCTGCGCATTCATGCCAGCGCCGACAACGGCGTGGCGCTGGTGCGCATCGAAGACTGCGGTCGAGGTATCCAGGCCCAGGCGCAGGAGAAACTGTTCGACGGATTTTTCTCGTCCAAGGTCAGCGGTAACGGCATTGGCCTGGCACTGTGCAAGAACATCATCGGCCGCCACCGTGGCGATATCTGGGCGCAAAACCTCGAGCCGTGCGGCGCTGTGTTTACCTTTTCCCTTCCCCTCGCCTGACGTACTCAACCCCTGTGGCCTGATCTACACAAACCCTGTGGCGAGGGGGCTTGCCCCCGTTGGGCTGCGAAGCGGCCCCCAACAATCCTACAGGCAGACCGAATCTCCTGAATTTGCGGCGGCTTCGCCACCGAACGGGGCAAGCCCCCTCGCCACAAGTGCAGCTTCGCCCTTCCCCCCTCTGACGCCAGTAAAACCCCTGCATTATCAGCTTGTGCAGCCAGTTTCATGACACTGGCACAGACACACAAACACTTGGCAGGCAGGGCAATTCTCCCGATCGCGGGGCACGGCAGAATCAAAGGGTAAAAATCTGCCAAAGCACCCGCGATCCGCGTTACCAACAATTCAGGAAGTTCCCCTTATGCGAACAAACAGGATCTCCGTACAGTCAGCGCTAGGCCTGAGCCTGCTTGTACTCGGTTTGAACAGTGCCCGCGCGGACTTGCCCGCCGGTACGATTGGCCAGACCGTTCTGGCGTTTCCACCCGAAGCTCACCGCGCGTTTGTCATCGACGTCGAGTTCGACAGCTTCGTGGCTGGCCGCGTGACCGTGGTCGACCCGGACCAGAAGCGCATCCTCGGTATGGTGCCGACCGGTTTTGCTGCGCCGTCGACCCTCAGCCACGACAAGAAGACCCTCTACAGTGCGGACATCTGGTATTCCCGCGGCACCCGCGGCACCCGCACCGACGTGCTCACTGCGTGGGACAGCTCGACCCTGTCGCCATCCTGGGAAGTGCTGATTCCGAACAAGCGCGCCGAATCGTTGACCCAGCGTTACTCGCTCAAGCCAAGCGGCGACGACAAGTTCGTCTACGTCTACAACTTCACCCCGTCGACTTCGGTGACCGTGGTCGACACCCAGGCCAAGGCCGTTGCCACGGAAATCGCCATCCCCGGTTGCGTGCTCAACTACCCGGTCGGCAATCGCCGCTTCGCCTCGCTGTGCGGCGACGGCAGCCTGCAGGTGGTGACCCTAAACGATCAGGGCCAGGAAACCGCGCGCAGCCGCACGCCATTCTTTGATCCGAACGCGGAGAAACTGGTAGAGCGCGCCGTCAACGTCGGCGACACCTACTACTTCACCACCACGACCGGCACCGTACGCCCGGTGGATTTCGCCGGTGATGCGCCGAAAGTCCTGCCTTCCTGGTCGCTGGTTTCCGACGAGGAAAAGAAAGCCGGTTGGGCGCCGGGTGGCTGGCAGCTGATGGCCGTGGCGCCAAAGCTGGATCGCCTGTACGTGCTGATGCACGACGCCCACGAACCGTTGAAGTGGGAAGACCCGAGCCCGCTGATCTGGGCCTTTGACCTCAAGTCCCACAAGAAAGTCGCGACCCTGGAAGCACCGGTTCCGGTGTGGAGCATGCAGGCCACTGGCGACGACAAACCGCTGTTGCTCGGCACCGATGTGGAAGGCGGTTTGCAAATTTTCGATCTGAAGACCAACAAGCTCACCGGCAGCATGCCGAAAGTCGCCAAAACCGCGACTCAGGTCCTGAGCTACTAAGAGGTTCGGCCATGCACACAGATCCGATCTTCATCATAACCAGCGCCATCGCCATCGCGGTGTTGCTGGCCAGCGCCGCGACCCACAAGTTGCGCGCGCCGGCCCGCTTCGCCCGGCAGCTGGCGGACTATCAACTGCTGCCCGAGGCGCTGGTGCGCCCGACGGCACGGTTGGTGCCGTTGCTGGAACTGGCCATTGCCTTTGCCCTGCTGGTGCCGGTCAGCCGTGGTTATGCCGCGTTGAGCGCCGCCAGCCTGTTGGCCCTGTACGCCGCCGCCATCGGCATCAACCTGTGGCGCGGTCGCGCGGACATCGACTGCGGTTGCGCCGGTCCCGACCAGGCACAGCCGCTGCGCCCGGTACTGCTGGCGCGCAACAGTGCGCTGGTAGCCCTGGCGCTGTTGGCCAGCGTGGCGCCGGTTGTCCGTGACCTCAACTTGTTCGATGGCTTCGTGACCCTGGCCGCCGCCGCTGTCGCGCTGCTCATCTACGCCGCGGCCGATGGCTTGCTGGCGAACTCCCCTCTTCTGCTCAAATTGATTGGTAGGTAATCGAAATGGAAGGCTTGATTGTTTCCAACGTTCTGCTCTGGGTGCTGCTGGTGGCCGTGGCGTTTGTCGTCATGGGCCTGGTGCGGCAGATCGGCGTGCTGCACGGTCGCCTGGCGCCGGCCGGCGCGTTGATGGTCGACAAAGGTGTGGCGGTCAATGAACCCGCGCCGCAAGTCACCGCCAGCGACCGTCACGGTCGTCCGGTGAACTTCGGTTATGCCGGCGAGAAATCGCAACTGCTGTTCTTCCTTTCGCCGACCTGCCCGATCTGCAAGTCGCTGCTGCCGGCGATCAAATCCATCGCCAAGGAGCAATCGGACCGCCTCGACGTGGTGTTCGTCAGCGATGGCGACATGGACGCCCAGCAAGCGCTGATCCGCGAACACAAACTCGAAGACGCGACTTATGTGGTCGGCCCGGAAGTGGGCATGACCTACCAGATCGGCAAGCTGCCGTACGCTGCGCTGATCGACAAGGCCGGCACCCTGCGCGCCAAAGGCCTGGTCAACTCCCGCGAGCACCTGGACAGCCTGTTCGAAGTCGAGCATTTGAAGCACGCCACGCTGCAGCAGTACCTCAATGCCCAACCGCACACCCACGATCACGACCACAGCCACGGCCATAGCCACTGATAAGGCAGGGAGACCTTTATGAAACTGCTGGATCTGTTGTTTGAGCGTTCGTCCCGCCGTGTCGCCGACACCACTTCGCGCCGTAAACTGCTGGCGCGCATGGGTTCGCTGATGGTGGCCGGTGCCGCCCTGCCCCTGCTGCTGCCGCTGGATCGCACCAGCAAGGCCCTGGCCGCAGAGCCTGCGCAGGCCGGCGACCCGGGTGATCCGAACAGCTGCGACTACTGGCGCTACTGCTCCATCGACGGTTTTCTGTGCAGCTGCTGCGGTGGGTCGGTGACGTCCTGCCCACCAGGCACCGAAGCCTCGCAAGTGACCTGGATCGGCACCTGCCGCAACCCGGCCGACGGCAAGGACTACATCATTTCGTACAACGACTGCTGCGGTAAGCAGAGCTGCGCCCAGTGCGCCTGCACCCGTAACGACAGTGAAGAACCGGCCTACCGCCCGTTCAACAACAACGATGTGAACTGGTGCCTGGCCGCCAAATCGCACATCTACCACTGCACCGTTTCGGTCATCCGCGGCGTCGCCGTTTAAAGAACGCGCTTTTCGCCGGTTGTTCGCGCAACCGGCGCTTTTTTTCTGTGGCTGCCTTTCTTTTTTTTAGCTGTCCTCTGTACCTGTAGGAGCGAGCCTGCTCGCGAAGGACGTCAACGATAACGCGGGCTATCTGGTTTAACGCGTCGCCCTTGAGTTCTTCGCGAGCAGGCTCGCGCCTACAGGGAACCAGAGCCAAACCGGTCATCAGCGGAGTTGGGTTACATGCGTAGTTTGATATTGCTCGGTCTCGTCTGCGCCCTTGGCGCCCCGCTCGCCTATGCCCGGGCCATTCCCGACCCGAACCAGCAGCACGCGCCGGGCAATGAATCGCTGCAAACCCCGATTGCCCAGGCCGGTTACAGCGTAGGCGTGAACTACCAGCTGCAATGCGCCGGTTGCCACCTGGGCGATGGCAGCGGTTCCGCTGCCAACGACACACCACGGATGAAAGGCTTTGTCGGCAACTTCCTGAAAGTCCCCGGTGGCCGCGAATTCCTCGTGCGGGTGCCGGGCATGTCGCAGTCGGCGCTGAACAACGCGCAACTGGCGGACTTGCTCAACTGGCTGATGCGGGAAGACGGCATGGCGGGCAAAAGCGTGCCGGCCGACTATCAGCCTTACACCGCCGAAGAAGTCACCGCGTTGCGCGCCAGGACCATGCTCAACTTGCCCGGTACCCGTAGCGAGTTGATCAAGGCCATGCGTGCCCAGGGCATCGCGATCGATGACGGGATGAATTACTGAGAGCGACGTGGTTCAGGTTCGACTATCTGGACGATGGACGCGTTGACGGCAAATAAGTAACGTAACCGGTGCTGTTTTCGAACCTGGAAAATCGAAAAGGGAGTTTGCATCGTGACCGAAGAGACAAAAACCAAAGGACCGGCTTCGTACTTCCCGTCCATTGAAAAAAAGTACGGGCAGCCGATCAGCCATTGGCTGAACCTGCTCAAGAACGTCAGCGACAAGAAACACATGGAAATGGTGGCCTGGCTCAAAACCGAACACGGTATGGGTCATGGTCACGCCAATGCGTTGGTTGCCTATCATCTGGCAGCCAGCAAAAGCGCCTAGCCACGGGTCCATCCTTCCCTGCGCTATCGGTGGTGCCGGGTAAAACCGGCTCCACCGTAAATATTCTGTTGCCCTATCCTTTCATCCAACCCATCACGCCGGACATCGACCATGTCAGCCCCCGAAACGACTCTCCTCGACAGCTGGCACCACAACGCCCGGGCCTGGATTGACGCCATCCGCTCGGGCACCATTGAAAGCCGCCAAAAGGTCACCGACCAGGCCATCCTGCTGGCGGTGCTGGGTCGCCAGCCCGAGCGTGTGCTCGACCTGGGTTGCGGTGAAGGCTGGTTGTTGCGTGCGCTGGCAGACCGGGGTATCGAGGCGGTCGGCGTGGATGGCGATGGGACGCTGGTGGAGGCAGCACGGACGGCGGGCGCTGCGCCAGTGCATTTGGCGAGCTATGAACAGTTGGCAGAAGCAGAAGTCGACATCGGCCGCGACTACAACCTGATCTGCGCCAACTTCGCCCTGCTGCATCAGGACATCATCCCCCTGCTCGCCGCCATGAGCACCCTGCTCGCCCCGGGTGGCGCGCTGGTGATCCAGACGCTGCACCCGTGGGCGGCTGCGGCGGGCGATTATCAGGATGGCTGGCGGGAAGAGACCTTCGCCGGTTTCAAGGGACAGTGGCAGCCCATGCCGTGGTATTTCCGCACCCTGTCCAGCTGGTTCAATGCGCTGGACATGGCGGGGTTTATGCTGGCCGGCTTGCAGGAGCCACAGCACCCGCAAAGCCCCGTACCGCAGTCATTGCTGTTGGTGGCCGAGCCACGGCGCTGAGTGATGCAAATCCGTTGGAGGCTTGCTCGCGATAGCGGTCTGGCAATCACTTCATTGCTGGCTGTCGAGTCGTCATCGCGAGCAGGCTCGCTCCCACAGGTTCAGTGGCTGTACGCAAAATCTGCGAACCACCCAAATCAACTGTGGGAGCGGGCTTGCTCGCGAAGAGGCCGGCACATTCGACATCGATGCCGCCTGACACTCCGTCATCGCGAGCAGGCTCGCTCCCACAGGTTCAGTGGCTGTACGCAAAATCTGCGAACTACCCAAATCATGGTGGGAGCGGGCTTGCCCGCGAAGAGGCCGGCACATTCGACATCGATGTCGCCTGACACTCCGCCTTCGTCGGATCGCCGCCCGGACCAAGCCCGCTCCCACAGGTTCAGTGGTTGAACGCAAAATCTGCGAACCACCCAAATCACTGTGGGAGCGAGCCTGCTCGCGATGAGGCCGGCACATTCAACATCGATGTCGCCTGACACTCCGCCTTCGCGAGCAAGCCCGCTCCCACAGGTTCAGTGGTTGAACGCAAAATCTGCGAACCACCCAAATCAACTGTGGGAGCGGGCTTGCCCGCGAAGAGGCCGGCACATTCGACATCGATGCCGCCTGACACTCCGCCTTCGCGAGCAGGCTCGCTCCCACAGGTTCAGCGGCTGTACACAAAATCTGCGAACCACCCAAATCATGGTGGGAGCGGGCTTGCCCGCGAAGAGGCCGGCACATTCAACATCGATGTCGCCTGACACTCCGCCTTCGCGGGCAAGCCCGCTCCCACAGGTTCAGTGGTTGAACGCAAAATCTGCGAACCACCCAAATCAACTGTGGGAGCGGGTTTGCCCGCGAAGAGGCCGGCACATTCGACATCGATGCCGCCTGACACTCCGTCATCGCGAGCAGGCTCGCTCCTACAGGTTCAGCGGCTGTACACAAAATCTGCGAACCACCCAAATCATGGTGGGAGCGGGCTTGCCCGCGATGAGGCCGGCACATTCAACATCGATGTCGCCTGACACTCCGCCTTCGCGAGCAAGCCCGCTCCCACAGGTTCAGTGGTTGAACGCAAAATCTGCGAACCACCCAAATCAACTGTGGGAGCGGGTTTGCCCGCGAAGAGGCCGGCACATTCGACATCGAAGTCGCCTGACACTCCGCCTTCGCGAGCAGGCTCGCTCCTACAGGTTCAGCGGCTGTACGCAAAATCTGCGAACCACCCAAATCAACTGTGGGAGCGGGCTTGCCCGCGAAGAGGCCGGCACATTCGACATCGATGCCGCCTGACACTCCGCCTTCGCGGGCAAGCCCGCTCCCACAGGTTCAGCGGCTGTACACAAAATCTGCGAACTACCCAAATCATGGTGGGAGCGGGCTTGCTCGCGAAGAGGCCGGCACATTCAACATCGATGCCGCCTGACACTCCGCCTTCGTCGGATCGCCGCCCGGACCAAGCCCGCTCCCACAGGTTCAGTGGCTGAACGCAAAATCTGCGAACCACCCAAATCAACTGTGGGAGCGGGCTTGCTCGCGAAGAGGCCGGCACATTCAACATCGAAGTCGCCTGACACTCCGCCTTCGTCGGATCGCCGCCCGGACCAAGCCCGCTCCCACAGGTTTCAGTGGTGCACCCAATACAGCGTCAGGCCCATTCTTTACGCAGTTGACGTGCCGCATTGACCATGTGCACCAGCGCCGCTTCGGTTTCCGGCCAGCCGCGGGTCTTCAGGCCGCAGTCCGGGTTGACCCACAGGCGGTCGGCGGGAATACGCTTGGCGGCCTTGCGCAGCAGGTTGGCCATTTCCGAGGAGTCCGGCACCCGTGGCGAGTGGATGTCATACACGCCCGGGCCGATTTCGTTCGGGTAGGCAAAGGCTTCGAACGCGTCCAGCAGCTCCATGTCCGAGCGCGAGGTTTCGATGGTGATCACGTCGGCATCCATGGCGGCGATGGACTCGATCACATCGTTGAATTCGCTGTAGCACATGTGCGTGTGGATCTGGGTTTCGTCACGCACACCGCAGGCGCACAGGCGGAACACTTCGGTCGCCCAATCCAGGTAGTGCTGCCACTGCGCCTGGCGCAACGGCAGGCCTTCGCGGAACGCGGCTTCGTCGATCTGCACGATCTTGATCCCGGCAGCTTCCAGGTCCACCACTTCGTCACGGATCGCCAGCGCCAGCTGACGGGCTTGCACTTCGCGGCTCACGTCTTCACGCGGGAACGACCACATCAGCATGGTCACAGGACCTGTCAGCATGCCCTTCATCACCTTGTCGGTGAGGCCTTGGGCGTAGCGGATCCACTCCACGGTCATGACTTTCGGACGGCTCAGGTCGCCGAAGATCACCGCCGGTTTCACGCAACGCGAACCGTAGCTCTGGACCCAGCCGAAACGGGTGAACACGTAGCCGTCCAATTGCTCGGCGAAGTACTCGACCATGTCGTTGCGCTCGGCTTCACCGTGCACCAGCACGTCCAGGCCCAGGTGTTCCTGGACTTGCACGGCGTGACGGATCTCGCTGTGCATCGCTTCGGTGTATTCGGCTTCGGTCAGCTTGCCTTGCTTGAACGACTGGCGAGCCAGACGGATCGACGCGGTTTGCGGGAACGAACCGATGGTGGTGGTCGGGAACAGCGGCAGGTTCAGGCCGGCGCGTTGCTTGGCGATACGCTGGGCAAACAGCGAGTGACGCTGGCTGTCCTTGGCGGTGATCGCCGCAACACGCGCCTGCACGGCCGGTTTGTGAATGCGTGGCGACGCAGCACGGCTGGCCTGCACGGCGCGGCTTTGAGTCAACGCTTCAAGCACCTTCGGCGCTTCCGGTTCATTCACCGCCTGAGCCAGCACCGCGACCTCTTCACACTTCTGCACGGCAAACGCCAGCCAGCTTTTCAGCTCGGCATCGAGCTTGTCCTCACGCCCCAGATCAACCGGGCAGTGCAGCAGCGAGCAGGATGGCGCGACCCACAGACGATCACCCAGGCGTTCTTGAGCGTGCTGCAGTGTGGCCAAAGCGTTTTCCAGATCGCAGCGCCAGACGTTACGGCCGTTGACCAGGCCCAGCGACAGCACTTTGTAGGCCGGCAGACGATCGAGGATGGTCGGGTACTGCTCAGGCGCACGCACCAGATCGATGTGCAGGCCGTCCACCGGCAGGTTGGCGGCCAGGCCAAGGTTCTCTTCCAGACCACCGAAGTAAGTGGCGACCAGCTTCTTCAACGGGTCGCGCTGAATCAGGTTGTAGGCACGCTCAAAAGCGTTTTTCCATTCCTGTGGCAGGTCGAGCACCAGGATCGGCTCGTCGATTTGCACCCACTCGACACCCTGTGCCGCCAGACGCTGGAAGATCTGGCCGTACAACGGCAACAGACGATCCAGCAGCTCCAGCTTGTCGAATTCGGCGCCCTTGGCCTTGCCCAGCCACAGATAAGTCAACGGGCCGATGATCACCGGCTTGACGTTATGCCCCAGTGCGCGGGCTTCTTCGACTTCTTCGAACAACTGGTCCCAGCCGAGCTGGAACTGCTGATCGGCGCTGAATTCAGGGACGAGGTAGTGATAGTTGGTGTCGAACCACTTGGTCATTTCCTGGGCGTGCGCGCCGCCGCAGCAACTGTCGCTCACACCACGCGCCATGCCGAACAGGGTTTGCAGGCTGGCCTTGCCATCGTGCGGGCGGAAACGCTCCGGGATCACACCGAACATCAACGAATGGGTCAGGACCTGGTCGTACCAGGCAAAGTCGCCGACCGGCAGCAGCTCGATGCCGGCGTTTTTCTGCAAGTCCCAGTGGGTCTTGCGCAGGTCGCGGCCCACGGTGCGCAGACCGGCTTCGTCGAGCTCGCCCTTCCAGAACGCTTCTTGAGCCTTTTTCAGTTCGCGGTCGCGACCAATGCGCGGAAATCCAAGGGAATGGGCCACAGCCATGTCAAATAACTCCAATGCGTTCAATGGGAGCCATTGTCCGCAGTGCCAGCGAGTGAGACAAACTCATTTTAATCGTGATGATCACAAGTTCTTCTCATGATCGTAGGCGCTACTCAACCGACGCTGCATGGATATCGGGTTCAACGTGCTCGCCCCAATGTCCAACCTGGCACCTGAAAACCTCTGGCATGACCAAACCGTGGCGTGTGCGTAAGCCGAGCGTCGATGGCATCATCACCCGCTACGAAGGTTTCGATGCCCGCCCCCCTCTGATCGGCTAAGGAATAGTCCCGATGCGTATCAAGACACTGCTGGCCTGTGCCACGGCGTTCTACCCGGACGCCACGGCGCAGACCGCCAGGATCAACCCATGACGGCCATTTTTCGGCCGCGTCCGACGTTGATCTTTTTACTGCTGTTGCTGGTGCTGGTGTTCTGGCTGTCCCTGGCCCTCGGGCCGGTCAGCCTGCCGCTGGGTGATACCTTGCTGGGCGGGATGCGCCTGCTCGGGTTGCCATTTGACGGTGGCGACACGCAGCAGGCGGAGTTGATCCTCGGGCAGATTCGCCTGCCGCGCAGCTTGCTCGGTATCGCCGTGGGCTCGGTTCTGGCGTTGTCCGGCGTGGCGATGCAGGGGTTGTTCCGCAACCCCTTGGCCGATCCGGGTCTGGTCGGCGTCTCGGGTGGTGCGGCGCTCGGTGCTGCCCTGGCCATCGTCGGCGGCAGCCTGCTCGGTGGCTTGCCGCCGGCGATCGAGCCCTACCTGCTGTCGGTCAGCGCCTTCGTCGGTGGCTTGATCGTCACGGCAGTGGTGTATCGATTTGGTCGTCGCAACGGGCAGACCGACGTCGCCACCATGCTCTTGGCGGGTGTGGCGATGACGGCGATGGCCGGTGCCGGGGTCGGTCTGTTCACCTACCTGGCCGATGATGCAACCTTGCGTACCCTGACGTTCTGGAACCTGGGCAGCCTCAACGGTGCCAGTTACCCGCGCTTGTGGCCGTTGCTGATCGTCACCCTGGGCGTGGCGTTGTGGTTGCCCCGTCGCGCGGCGGCACTCAATGCCATGCTGTTGGGTGAGTCGGAGGCCCGTCACCTGGGCTTCGACATCGAGCGGATCAAGCTTGAGCTGGTGTTGTGCACGGCGCTCGGCGTCGGCGCGGCAGTCGCGGCGGCCGGGCTGATCGGTTTTATCGGCCTGGTGGTACCGCATCTGATGCGCCTGCTGGTGGGTCCGGATCACCGGGTGTTGCTGCCCGCGTCGTTGCTGGCCGGTGCCAGCCTGCTGTTGCTGGCGGATCTGGCGGCGCGCCTGCTGTTGGCGCCGGCCGAATTGCCAATCGGCATCGTGACTGCACTGATCGGCGCTCCGTTCTTTCTATATCTGTTGGTGCGAGGGCGTTCCTGATGCTGCGGGCAAACAACTTGCTGGTACGTCGCGGCAACCGCACGGTTCTGGCGAACATCGATATCGAGTTGCGCCCCGGTGAAGTGCTCGGTGTGCTGGGGCCGAACGGCGCCGGCAAAAGCACCCTGCTCGCGGCCTTGTGTGGTGAGCTGGCGACCAGTGAAGGCAGGGTCAGCCTCGACGAGCGTCCACTCGCCGACTGGCCGGGTCAGGAACGGGCCAAACGCCTGGCCGTGCTGCCGCAGAGTTCGAGCCTGAACTTTGCGTTCTCGGTCAATGAAGTCGTGGGCATGGGTCGTTTGCCTCACGCCAGCGGTCGGGTGCGCGATGCCGAAATCGTCGCCGAGGCGCTCAAAGCCGCCGACGCCCTTCATCTGGCCGAACGCAGTTACCTGGCCCTGTCCGGCGGCGAACGCCAGCGCGTGCATCTGGCGCGGGTGCTCGCGCAGCTCTGGCCGGGCGCCGCAGGGCAAACCCTGCTGCTCGATGAACCGACGTCGATGCTCGATCCGCTGCACCAGCACACCATTTTGCAAGCCGTGCGTGACTTCGCCGAGCGTGGCGCGGCGGTGCTGGTGATCCTGCACGACCTCAACCTGGCCGCACGTTACTGCGATCAACTGTTGCTGTTGCAAGAGGGCCTGCCCCACGCCTACGGTCCACCGGCAGAGGTGCTGACCGCCGAAGCGCTGGCGGCGGTGTATGGGTTGCAAGTGCTGATTCACCAACACCCGGAACGCGGCCACCCGTTGATCATCGCGCGCTGATACCGCCCCCTCCTCTGTCATCGATGGGGCAACTGTCCAATAAGGAAAACCGATGCGCTTTCTGTTGCTCTGTGCATTCAGCCTGTTGGCTGCCTGCCAAACCCATCAGGTCACACCACTGCCGGCGCCGATCGCGCCGCAAGGGCGTGATCACACCGACCTTGGGGTCATTCGCGAACTCGCCACGGGCCGCACGCTGACGCCGCAAGAACTGGTCGAACGCCTGGCCGCCGCGCCACGTGTTCTGGTCGGTGAACAGCACGACAACCCGGACCACCATGCCTTGCAATTGTGGCTGCTGCGCGAGCTGGCGGCACAACGGGCCCAGGGCAGCCTGCTGATGGAAATGCTCAATCCCGATCAACAGACCAGGGTCGATGCCACGCAAGCCGCTACCCGCGCGGGCCAGCCACCGGCCGATGCGTTCAAGGCACTGGCCTGGCAGGCCAATTGGGACTGGAGTGTTTATGGCGCACTCGTCACCTACGCGCTGCGGCAACCGTATCCGCTGCTGGCGGCGAACCTGGACCGCGCACAGATCATGCAGATCTACAAACAGCACCCGCTACTCACGGGGCAAGCGTCCACCACCCCACAGGTGCAGGCGATCTTGCTGGACGACATCCGCGAATCTCATTGCGGCCTGCTGCCCGAAGCGCAGATGCCGGCCATGCTCGCCGTGCAGCAGCAACGTGACCGGCGCATGGCCGAGCGCCTGATGGCTGCGCCGACACCGGCGCTGTTGCTGGCCGGTGCCTTCCATGTGCGCAAGGATCTGGGGGTGCCGCTGCACCTGAAGGACCTGGGTGCCGGTGAAGGGAATGTGGTGCTGATCCTGGCCGAAGCAGGCAAGACCGTGACCGCCGAGAGTGCGGATTACGTGTGGTACACCGCCGCGCAACCGGAACAGGATCATTGCGCGAAGCTGCGTCGCTGAACCTGTGGCGAGGGGGATTACCTGTGGCGAGCCCCCTCGCCACAAGAGCACTTTCACCCTGACGGCGCGACACTATGTCACGCCTGTGCGCCGGTCCAATGGTCGTATCCGCCCCTCCGGCACTGGCACAGTTTGTTAACATCCCCGCGATTTTTCGTCTGTACAGTCATCACGCTGTCATTTCAGCCTGTTCAACAGGATGCTTTTTTCATGAGTACTTTGTATACCCGCCGGACTGTCCTGCAAGGCATGGGCTTGTTGAGCCTGGGCCTGCTCGCCGGTTGCGACGACAGCAGCAAGCTGTCGTTCAACTACGGCAAGGACCTCAGCGACAAGATCATGGGACGTAACTTCAAGCTCAAGAACCCTGAGGGCGAAACCAGGATGCTGGGCAGCTATCGCGGCCTGATGCCGATGGTGTTCTTCGGTTTCACCCAGTGCCCGGCCGTGTGCCCGACCACCCTGGCCCGCGCCGCACAAGCCAAGAAACTGATGGGCCGCGACGGCGAAAGGCTGCAGGTGATCTTCATCACCCTGGACCCGGAACGCGACACGCCGGAGTTGCTCGACAAGTACGTCAAGGCTTTCGACCCGAGTTTCGAAGCTCTGTACGGCACGCTTGAAGAAACCGCCGCCACCGCCAAGGAATTCGGCGTGTTCTTTGAGAAAGTCCCGAGCGGCGATACCTATACCCTCTCCCATACCGCGACCAGCTATGTCTTCGACTCCCGGGGCAATCTGCGCCTGGGACTGTCCGCGTCCCTGACGGCCAAAGAGTGCGCAGAAGACCTGCTCACCGTGATGGAGGTTTGCTGAAATGAATGCCCCGCAGACTAAAAACCGCTTCGTGCAACGCTGCAAGCAACTGGCACTGGGCCTGTCCCTGGTTGGCGTGGCCTTTCAGGTGTCGGCACAAACCCGGGTCGACGACGCCTGGGTCCGCGCCACCGTGGCCGGCCAGCCGTCAAGCGGCGCCTTCATGACTGTCACCGCGAGCAGCGACAGCAAGTTGCTGAGCGTGCAAACGCCGGTTGCCAAGCTGGTGCAGATTCATGAAATGAGCATGAAAGACGACGTGATGAAGATGCAGCAGGTGGACTCCGTGGCTCTGCCAGCCGGCAAGCCGGTGAGTCTCGACCCCAACGGCTATCACATCATGCTGATGAACCTCACAGGTCAGATCAAGGAAGGCGACAAGGTGCCACTGACCCTGACCGTCGAAGACGCCAAGGGCGAGAAAGAGTCGATTCAGGTTGAAGCCGTCGCCAAGGCGATTGGCACTATGGATCACGGCACGATGATGCACGATCACAGCAAGATGAATTGATTGCTCCGTCAGTTAAAACACAGAACCTGTGGGAGCGAGCTTGCTCGCGATGAGGCCGGCACATTCGACATCGATGTCGCCTGACACTCCGCCATCGCGAGCAGGCTCGCTCCCACAGTTTTGATCTTCAGTGAATGCGAGTCCCGCGATCGGCCACAATACCTGTGGGAGCGAGCTTGCTCGCGATGAGGCCGGCACATTCGACATCGATGTCGCCTGACACTCCGCCATCGCGAGCAAGCTCGCTCCCACAGGAGTTGCCCAAGTAACAGCCCTCAGAAATCCACCGTCACCGACAATTTCAACGTCTGCGACTCACCTTGGGTCAGGTAATTGTTGGCGACGAGCAATTCAGGTCTTGGCGACAACCCATGTCGTTCGCCAAGACCTTTTCATTTCAACTCAAACGAGCTTGAGCACGACGTTGATGTTGTTGCGCGTGGCTTTCGAGTACGGGCAGTACTGGTGCCCGGTGTCGACGATTTTTTGTGCCGTCTCACGGTCCAGCCCCGGCAGGCTGACATTGAGCCGCGCCTGCAGCAGGTAGCCACCTTCATTGGTGCCCAGGTCGACTTCGGCATCGACGGCCACATCCTTGGGCAGCGCCACTTTCATTTCCCTGGCCGCAACCTGCATGGCGCCGATGAAGCAGGCTGACCACCCGGCAGAGAACAGTTGCTCCGGATTGGTCCCACCGCCGCCCGCGCCCGGGGACGAAAGCTTCACGTCGAGGATCCCGTCGGAGCTGCGGGACGCGCCGTCACGCCCGCCGGTGGTGTGGGTTTGGGCGGTGTACAACACTTTATCGATCTGGTTCATGGTGACCTCCTGATTGAGTTGTAAGAAACCGGTTCTACACCCCATCGGGTCGCTGGGATGGTCAATCAATATAGACGCCGCAGCCCCACACCGCAGTCGATCCGACCGGCGCCCGCTTCTTCTTTATTTACGCGCCAACTTGTACCTGACGCAGTCTTCATAAAAGCTCTGGCGTACAGCAGTCGGTTTGAATCGCGACGGACTGTCATAAGTTTGCTCTGTAATGCCAAGAGCCATCATGCGCATCCAGGACTTGGCGAACTTGTAGACCTGGATTTTCTGCCGGGCGGCATACAAGGAAACGCCTGAAAGCTTGAGTTCCTGTGCCCTTGCAGCGGTGCCCGCGCCCCAACTGCACATGTACTGATCTTTGGCGGCCAGTTCTTTTGCTTGAGCCGAGTTGGCTATACCCGCAACTATTAGCGGGATTAACGCGATCCATATCTTGCGCATTTCGACCTATCTAACCGACTGAAAACAAAGTAATTTTGCAGAGAACTTTGAAACTTGGGGGCCAGCATCCTGCCTTTTCTGCAAATAAATGAAAAAGCGGGATGGGGGTCGTCAATTTCTTGCGAGATTTCAAACCTTTGCTATAGCTAAGGTTCTCAATCGCCAACTAAGTGAGGCAACGGAATGTCAGTCGCAAAGAAAATGAGTGTGGGGCAACTGACAATGTTGACCGCCGTCAACATGTTGGGCTCAGGAATTATTTTGCTACCGACGAAACTCGCGGAAGTCGGTGCGATTTCGATCCTCTCCTGGCTGATAACGGCCACCGGCTCCCTCGCTCTGGCCTATGCCTTTGCGCGATGCGGGATGCTCAGCCGCAAGACCGGCGGCATGGGCGGTTACGCCGAATACACCTTCGGTAAAGCAGGTAACTACATCACCAACTACACCTACGGTCTCTCGCTGTTGATTGCCAACGTGGCGATCAGTATTACCGCGGTCGGCTATATCCAGGTGTTGTTCGGGATAAAACTCGACTCACTGCAAGTAGGCCTGGCCACTATTGCCCTGTTGTGGATCACCACCTTCGCCAACTTTGGCGGTGCGAGCATTACCGGCCGGATCGGCGCGGTCACGGTCTGGGGTGTGATTGCACCGGTGGTACTGGTATCCACGGTGGGCTGGTTCTGGTTCGACAGCAGCGTATACGCCGCTGGCTGGAACCCCCACGACAAGGGCTGGTTCGAAGCGGCAGGCGCCTCGGTGGCCATTACCCTGTGGGCCTTCCTCGGTCTGGAATCGGCTTGCGCCAACACCGACGCGGTGGAAAACCCTGAGCGCAACGTACCGATTGCGGTGCTGGGCGGCACCCTGGGGGCAGCGGTGATCTACATCGTCTCCACCAACGTCATCTTCGGTATCGTCGGCAACGAAGAACTGGTCGCGTCCACCGCGCCGTTCGGCCTGGTGTTCGCCAAGATGTTCACCCCAATGGTCGGCGACATCGTGATGGCGGCCATGGTGCTCGCCTGCATCGGCTCGCTGCTGGGTTGGCAGTTCACCATCGCCCAGGTGTACAAAAGCTCGGCCGACACCGGCTACTTCCTGTCGATCTTCGCCAAGGGCAACAAAGCGGGAACGCCGATTGTCGGCATGCTGGTGCTGCTGGCGGCACAGACCGCGCTGGCCCTGCTCACCATCAGCCCCGACCTGAGCAAACAGTTCGATACCCTGGTCAATCTCGCAGTTGTGACCAACCTGGTGCCGTACATCCTGTCCATGGCCGCGCTGATGACCATGCAGAAAGTCTCCAACGTGCCGGAAGGCAAGGCACTGGTGACCAACGTCATTGCTCTGATCGCGGCGGCCTACAGCTATCTGGCGCTGTACAGTTCCGGTGAGCAGGCGCTGATGCTGGGCGGCGTGGCCACGATCGTTGGTTACACCCTGTTCGGTTTCGTCAACAACCGCCTGATCCGCCTCGAAGCACTCAACAACAGCGTACCGACGCAAACCGTCAGCGCGCAGCACCTCACTGCCGAGCCAGTGCCGGTGAATAATCTGAATACAGCCACTATGGAGGTTCAAGCATGACGGAATATAAACACTCGCTGGGCATGCTGGCGCTACTGGTCAGCAGTCCGCCGGACAAACGAACGGTGTTTGGCCGCGCCCTGGATCAACTGGTCCACGACGTAGAGGGACGTGGTGTCAGCGTACTGGCCTCGGAAAGCCTCACCGATGCCGCCTCGATCCTGCGCTCGGACCCGGCCATTCAATGCGTGCTCATCCGATGGGAAATGGACACCAGCGAAGGCCACGCCGACTGCACCAAACTGCTGGTCAAGCTGCGCGAGCGCAACACCCGGGTGCCGGTGTTCCTGATCAGCGACCGTACCACCGCGTCGACCATTCCGTTATTGGTCATGCAACACGCCGACGACTTCATCTGGCTGCCCGAGGACACCTCCCGTTTCCTCAGCGGACGCATCCTGGCGGCCATCGAACGCTATCGCCAGGCCGCCCTGCCGCCGATGTTCGGCGCGCTGGTGAAGTTTGCCCGCAACTATGAATACTCCTGGCACACCCCCGGCCATGCCGGCGGCACCGCGTTCCTGAAAAGCACCGCAGGCCGGGCCTTCTACGAGTTTTTCGGCGAGAACCTGCTGCGTTCCGACCTGTCGATCTCGGTTGGCGAACTCGGTTCGCTGCTCGATCACAGCGGCCCTATCGGCCAGGGCGAACGCTATGCCGCCAAGGTCTTCGGCGCCCACCGCACGTATTACGTGACCAACGGCTCGTCGATGTCCAACCGCGTCATCCTCATGGCCAGCGTCACGCGCAATCAGATTGCCCTGTGCGACCGCAATTGCCACAAGTCCGCCGAGCATGCGATGACCCTGTCCGGGGCGATTCCGACCTACCTGGTGCCGACCCGCAACCGCTACGGCATCATCGGCCCGATCCTGCCGCAGACCCTGAGTGCCGAAGGCGTGAAAGCCGCCATCGCCAACAACCCGCTGGTCAAGCCAGGCATCGACCCGACGCCGGTGCACGCCATTGTCACCAACTCCACCTACGACGGCCTGACCTACAACGTCACCCGCGTCGAAGACCTGCTGGGCGAAAGCGTTGACCGTCTGCACTTCGACGAAGCCTGGTACGGTTATGCGCGTTTCAACCCGCTGTACAGCGGACGCCATGCCATGCACGGCAACCCGGCCGATCACGACAAGTCCAAGCCGACCGTGTTCGCCACCCAGTCGACCCACAAGTTGCTGGCCGCCCTGTCCCAGGCCTCGATGATCCACGTGCGCGACGGCCGTAACCCGATCGAACATGCGCGCTTCAACGAGTCGTACATGATGCACGCCTCGACCTCGCCGAACTACGCGATCATGGCGTCCTGTGACGTCAGCTCGGCAATGATGGAAGCACCGAGCGGGCAGATCCTCACCAACGAGTCGATTGAAGAAGCCATCAGCTTCCGCCAGGTCCTCTCGCGCATGCACAACGAGATGCAGAGCAAGGATGACTGGTTCTTCACCTGCTGGCAGCCGCCGACCGTAGAGGTTGGCGCAGCGACCGTGCCGTTCCATGAGGTCGACCCGGCCACGCTGAAAACCGACCCGAACTGCTGGGTCCTGCACCCGAACGCGGTATGGCACGGCTTCGGCGACATCGAAGACGGCTACTGCATGCTCGACCCGATCAAGGTCTCGGTGCTCAGCCCGGGCATGGGCGACGACGGCAACCTGCTCGCCTCCGGTATCCCCGCTTGCGTGGTCACGGCGTACCTGGGCCGTCAGGGTATCGTGGTCGAGAAAACCACTGACTTCACCATCCTGTTCCTGTTCTCCATCGGCATCACCAAAGGCAAGTGGGGCACGCTGCTCAACGCCTTGCTCGACTTCAAGCGTGACTACGACGACAACGCCGAGCTCGAGCTGTGCCTGCCCGACCTGTACAACGCCAACCAGCATCGCTATGCCGGCATGGGCCTGAAGGATCTGGCCGACGAAATCTTCGCCGCCATGAAGAAACACAAGACCACCGCCAACATGTCCCAGGCCTTCGGCACCCTGCCAAAAGCCGAGTTCAGCCCGGTGGAGGCCTACGAAAAACTGGTGCGCAACGACATCGAGCTGGTGACGCTCAACGAAGCCGCCGGGCGTCTTGCCGCGACCGGTATCGTGCCGTATCCGCCAGGCATCCCGCTGCTCATGCCGGGTGAGAACGCAGGGCCTGCGGACGGTCCGTTGCTGGCGTATCTCAAGGCACTGGAAGCCTTCGACAAATCCTTCCCCGGCTTCACCCATGACACCCACGGGATCGAGGTTGAGGATGGCGTTTATCGGATGCTGGTACTGAAATAAGTCACGCAGTTTCACCGCTCCCACATTTTTAGATCGCCTTCACACCAAATCCCTATGGGCAAATTCGATCACAGCGCTCTATGATTGATCCCCATGACCACCACCGCTGCGATCCGCTCACCCTGCCCGCCCGGCGCCTGCGACTGCGGGCGTGACCCGCTGCTGGAAACACCAGGGGCAGACCTGCGCATTCTGTTTCTGACCCGCAACGAAGAAAAACGCCTGATCGAACGCCTGGAAAACCTGCAGAGCCTGAGCGATCTGGAGCACCTGCAACGGCGCATGCTCGAACAGTTGGGCATCCGCGTGGACATCGCCCCCGGCTTCAATGAAGTGCGCACCATGCGCGGCATCGGCATCCAGATTGGCGAACTGCCGGGGCTGTGCCGCAAGACCCGCGCCAACATCCCCGCCGCCATTCGCCGAGCCATGGAGAAGCGCCCGGAGATTGCCTACGAACTGCTCAATGCCAACGACCTGTTGCGTGACACCTGATGAAACCCATTCTCGAATTCCCCATCACCGACGAGATTCTCACCTCGTTCGCCCTGGCCATCGGTGCCGACCTGCAGGGCTACCGCAACCACATTTACCGGGTGCTGAATTTCCATGGCGCCCTGTGCGGTGCCGAAGGCCTGCCCCCGGACGCGGTACAAATAGCGGCGGCGTTTCATGACCTGGGTATCTGGACCGATGACACCCTCGACTACCTGCCGCCGTCCATTGCCCTGGCCACCGAACATCTCGACAGCCAACAACGTCCGGAACTGAAGGATGAAGTCTGCGCGTTGATACTTGAGCATCACAAGCTGCGCCGGTATCGCGGCGCTTACGCCAACAGTGTCGAACACTTCCGCCAGGCCGACCTGGTGGATGTGTCCCTGGGACTGGTGCGTTTCGGCTTGCCCCGAAGCTTTATCAAAACCGTGCAGTCGACCTTTCCCGATCACGGTTTTCACTCGATGCTGATGAAGCTTTCAGCCCGGCAATTGCTCCGTTCGCCACTGCGCCCGCTGCCCATGTTGCGCTGGTGAAACAGGCGACTGTTACCCCCCTCGAAAATGCACCGGAACAGGATCAGCGGTCATACATGAATCGCGGTGCACTGCTATGCCTTCCTTGGGAGATTTTGCCGCAAGCCAGCCAGGACGGAACTGGAAACCCAAGCGTGGCCTCGGCCCCGGCGCCAGCCAGGTACGCGCAGACAGCAGGTGCCAAGGTGCAACAGGAGGTGGCCGATGTTATTCATCGTCAGTTGGACAATCAGCCCTGACAACCGTGATGCCGCAATCGCGCGTTTTCTCAAGACCGGTGGCGCACCGCCCGCAGGCGTCACCATGCACGGGCGCTGGCACGCTGTAGGGAGCTCGGCCGGCTTCGGCATTGCCGAGGCGAGTGATTTGGTGCCGATTCAGAAATGGGTGCTGGAGTGGAACGACCTGATGAGCATGGACGTGCATGCCGCATTGACCGATGAGCAAATCGCACCATTGCTGGCCGCCACTGCCGACCGGTAATGACGAAGGGAGGGCGGCGAGTATCGCTCGCCGCTCGACTTGAGCGGCTGCTTCGCCGGAAGGCCAATTCGATGCAACGCCCCTGAAACACTGACTTCCTGACTACTCATTACTGGATATTTCGCAATTCAAACCTACGCTCATCGCGGGGGATAACGCATTTCAACGGCGGTTGGGGGCTCGTCTCGATGTACTCACGCTAGTGCGCAGGAGCTCGACATGAACCGGACAACCTTATCCTCGATGTTTGCGATACCCCTGTTGCTGTCTGCAATGGCGTTTCCCAACCAGACCCTGGCGGCCGACAAAGCCCCCAACATCCTGGTGATCATGGGCGACGATATCGGCTGGTCGAATATCGGCGTCTACAACCAGGGCATGATGGCTGGCAGAACGCCTAACCTCGACCAACTGGCGAATGAAGGCATGCGTTTCACCGACTATTACGCCGAAGCCAGTTGCACCGCCGGACGCGCCAATTTCATCACCGGCGAACTGCCGATTCGCACGGGCATGACCACCGTCGGCCAGGCCGGCTCGCCCGTAGGCATTCCCGCCGAAGCCGTCACCATTGCGACCGCACTCAAGGCCATGGGTTATGCCACCGGCCAGTTTGGCAAGAACCACTTGGGCGACCTCAACCAGTTCCTGCCCACCGTCCACGGTTTCGACGAATTCTTCGGCTACCTCTATCACCTCGACGCCATGGAAGACCCGGCGCACCCCAATTATCCGAAGGAGCTGCTGGACAGCGTCGGCCCACGCAACATGGTCCACAGCTGGGCCTCCACCACCGATGACACGACCGTGATGCCGCGCTGGGGCAAGGTGGGCAAGCAGAAAATCGAAGACGCCGGCACGCTCTATCCGGAGCGGATGAAAACCGTCGACGAGGAGATTCGCGACAAGGCCTTCTCGTTCATCGACAAGGCCAAACAGGACAACAAACCGTTCTTCGTCTGGCTCAACCCGACCCGCATGCACATCGTCACGCACCTGTCCGACAAGTACCAGGCCATGCGCAACTCGCAGAATGGCTGGTCGGAACAGGAAGCCGGCATGGCGCAGCTCGATGACATCGTCGGCGACGTCATGGCGAAGCTGAAGAAAGACGGCATGGACGACAACACCATCGTCATTTTCACCACCGACAATGGGGCAGAAAATTTCACCTGGCCCGATGGCGGCACCACCCCGTTCGCCATGGGCAAAGGTACGGTCATGGAAGGTGGCTTCCGGGTGCCGGCGATCATTCGCTGGCCAGGCAAGGTGCCGGCCAACCAGGTCGCCAACGGCATCATGTCCGGCATGGACTGGTTCCCGACCCTGGTCGCGGCGGCGGGCAACCCGAACATCACCGCCGAACTGCTCAAAGGCAAACAATTGGGCGACACCACCTACAAAGTTCATCTGGACGGCTATGATCAAACTCCAATGATCACCGGAAAAGGTCCGTCGAACCGGCATGAGATCTTCTACTTTGGAGAGAGCGCCTTGGGTGCAGTGCGCATAGACGACTACAAATATCGCTTCATTGACCAACCGGGTGGCTGGATGGGGGCTAAAGTTGCTGTGGACGTGCCGATCCTGACCAATCTTCGACTCGACCCGTTCGAGCGCATGGGCTGGCCGGAAAATCAGGCCGCGCAGGGTTCGCAACAGTACTTCGACTGGTTCAAGTTCCAGTTCTGGCGTTTCGTGTTCGTCCAGCAACAGGTGGCCAAACTGGCAGAAACAGCGATCGAGTTTCCGCCGATGCAAAAAGGCGCGAGCTTCAACCTCGACTCGGTTAAAGCCAAGATCGCCGCGGCTCGGGCAGAGATGGCCAAGTAACAGCCGAATCCACGGGTGGCTGATGCAGTCCACCCGTATTCGAAATGGACAATTGCCGAGGGATTTCAATGCCAATAAAAACAGCTGCCCTACCCACCTCTGCGCTACTTGCCCTGTGCTGCCAGCAAGCCTGGGCCGGTGGCATCATGCTCTATGAAATCGGCACCGATAACGCCGGCCTGGCCAACGCCGGTGCCGCCGCCCGTGCCCAAGGCCCCTCGACCATCGCCAGCAACCCCGCGGGCATGAGCTATCTGCCCGGTACGCAAATCACCGCCGGCCTGCAGGTCCTGTACGGTGACCTGAGCTTCGACCGTGACGCAGGCACCAACACCCCGGGCAGCGGCAGTGGCAATTCTCTCGATCCGATGCCCGGTGGCAGCTTCTTCATCAGCCATGAACTGGACGAGCACTGGAGCGTCGGTTTCGGCCAGTACGGTGACTTCGGCCTGGCGCTCAATTATGACAACGACTGGTCCGGCCGCTATTTCGCGCAAAACTCCAGCCTGCTCGGTTTGTCGCTGGTGCCCAGCGTGGCGTATCGCTTCAACGAACAATGGTCGGTAGGCCTTGGCATCAAGGCCATGTACGGCATGTTGAAGGCCGACACCGCCATCGACCGCTCCCCTTTCGGCTTCACTGACCGCGCTGACGGCCAATACAAGTACCGCGACAACGACTGGGGCTATGGCGCCAACGTTGGCGTGATCTACGCCCCGCAACCCGGCACGCGCATCGGCCTGACCTACACCAGCCAGGTCGACCTGGACTTCGAGGACCGGCTCGATGTGAAGGGCGACGGACGTCTGCTGGACCGCGTGAACAACACCAACACCGAACTGGACATGAAGGTGCCGCAAACCGTCACCCTGAGCCTGTTCCAGCAACTGGACCGACAATGGGCGCTGCTGGCTTCAGCCAACTGGCAGGACTGGTCGAAGTTCGGCGACATCGCCGTAGAGGTCGACACCACGGCGTTTGGAGCGCAATCGAAAACGGTCGACGCCGGCTTCAAGGACACCTGGCACCTCTCCCTTGGCGCGCAATACCAGGCCACCGAGCAGTGGTTGTGGAACTTGGGCGTGGCCTACGACAGTAGCTCCGTCTCGGACAGCAACCGCAGTGTGGTGGTGCCGATGAACGAATCCTGGCGTATTGCCACAGGAGCCACCTATGCTCTGAACAAGGACACCGATGTCAACGTCAGTTGGGCCATGGTCTGGCTCGGCGACATGCCGGTGGAGCAGACCAAATCCGTATCGGGCAATCGAGTATCCGGTCAATTCGACAATGCCTGGATTCAAGCCTTGAGCGGGAACATGACCTGGCGATTTTGATGTCTTGTAAACAAAAGAACGAAGATTTCTTCCAAGGAGTAAACACCACTATGAATCTGTCCCGAAAACTGCTCGTCGGCGCCACGCTGGCCAGTCTGCTGCTAGGCGGCTGTACCTCGAAAGTGACTGAGAAGGAGCAATATTCAGGCTTCCTGTCCAACTACAACAACCTGCAGGAAGTCGAAACGCCGAGCGGTGGAACCGCGATGCGCTGGGTCAGCCCTTCGTGGAACCCGAATGCCTATGACACCGTGGTGTTCAACAAACTGGAGCTCTACCCGGCCCCCAAACCCGATGAGCGGGTCAACCAGCAGACGCTGACCGACATTCAGAACTACATGACCAGCAAGGCCAAGGCCTCCCTGGGTCAGAAGTATCGCGTAGTGTCCAATTCCACATCCGCACCGGCGGGCTCGCGCCCTCTGATCATGCGCGCGGCGATTACCGGGGTGAACGCCGAGAACGAAGGCATGAAGTGGTATGAAGTGGTTCCCATCGCGGCCGTAGTCGGGGCAACCCAGGCCGCCACCGGTCACCGTGACCAGGAAACCACCCTGTTCATCGAAGCCGAGTTCGTCGACGCCAAGAGCAACCAGACCGTAGCCAAAGTGGTGCGCAAGGTGTTCGGCACCGAACTGAAAAACGAAAGCCAGCAGATTACCGCCAAGGACTTCAAGGCGGCGATCGACAAACTGGGTACCGACTTCCAGGCGTTCCTCAAGTAACACACTCTTGTGGCGAGGGAGCTTTCGCCCTCGCCACATGGAGTTCCTTTCTGACCATTGCGGTCACATCTTCATCCCCACCCGCCGGCGCATCTCTGCTGTGATCGCCTGCCGGGTTCCGGACATGTCCGCCCAGGGCCTATCCCCCGACTTCAACCAGACGTTCATGCACATTGTGCAGGTTCCATTGATTGGCGCCCTTGAGTTCGCCCACCTCTTCGCGCCAGATCGGCATCGACACCGGCATGCCCTCGCGGGTACGTACGGCGTAGGCGCAAATGGTGGTCGCCAACTCAGGCTTGAGCAACTCCGGCAGCCTGGCTTTGCGCGCGCCGGTCAGAGGCGATGATTTTCCCTGGCGTGAGCGCTTGGCGGCGGGCTCGGAGGTCGCCGAAAAGTCACGCATGCGGTTGTCGTCATCGAGGTTGCGGGGCATGGCTCACCGGCTTCGCGCCAGGACGTTGAATGCAAACGTCTTCTAATCAAGCAGAGCCAGCGAGCGGCGCAATAATTCAATCGGCGTTGAAAAAGCCCGGACGGACTCGTGGCGCGGGGTACGGCCGGTGTTTCAGCAGGTTGACCGAGTCATCGTTCTTCGCGAGCAAGCCCGCTCCCACATTGTCCGTGTGAACACTGGAGATCCCTTGTGGGAGCGGGCTTGCTCGCGAAGCTTTGCTTATGGCGGGCGCGCCCGATCAGGCAGTACCCTTGGCCTGCTGCTCCAGATGCAATTGCAGCTCCGGGGTGATCTGCAACGCCGCGGCCAGCTCATCCAGATAGTTGCGCTCGGCATCCCGCTGGTCGTCCACCAGC
Source organism: Pseudomonas sp. BF-R-19 (assembly GCF_019956445.1). Lineage (NCBI taxonomy): Bacteria > Pseudomonadati > Pseudomonadota > Gammaproteobacteria > Pseudomonadales > Pseudomonadaceae > Pseudomonas > Pseudomonas sp. BF-R-19. Next base: position 2,069 of record NZ_JAHBDN010000068.1, on the reverse strand, counting down.
ATCACGCTGGCCAGGTACATCTCCGAGGCCATGCCGGGGTCGGTGGCCGACTGCGCCACCTCATTGGCGTCCAGTGGCTTGGCGACCTCGTCGTCCAGCCATTGCTGCAATTGCGGATCGTCGGTGTGACGGCCGATTTCAGTGCTGATCATCTGCTTCTCGGCGTCATCGATGCGGCCATCGACCTTGGCCGCGGCAATCAATGCCCGCAGAATCGCATGGCTATGCTCCTCGACTTCCGGGCCGGCCAGCAAGTCCACGGTCCGTGGAGTTTCCTGCGGAGCCGACGCCTGACTGCGCTGCCAGGCCTGGTACGCCTGGAACGCCATCATGCCCAGGGACGCCAGCGCCGCATAATTAGTGCCGCCAGCGGAACGACTTTGCGGTGCACCGCCCATCGGCGAACCGCCGCCGAGCAAGCCACCGAGCAAACCGCTCAACCCAGCGCCACCACCGCCACCACTTGCACCAGCACCACCGCCCAACAAGCCGCCGAGCAATCCACCCAGGTCGCCGAGCCCGCCCTGGGCCGACGCGCCACCGCCACCCTGTTGCGCCATCGAGCCCTGACCGGCGCGCAGTAATTGTTCGAGCAGATCGCTGGTGTTCATGACGGTTGTCCTCTTGAAGGGTGCTTATCCAGTCAGGCAACGATAGCCCCCGCAGGCGAATGTGCCAGCACCGTTGGGCTGACCCGCCATCGCTACCGCGGATTGCTCCGGGGTATTTCTTTGTGGCGCAGCTAAGATTCATAGGTGGTGAACCTTATTCCCGGATACCCGGTCGATACCTGCAACCCGACCCGGTTTGCCACCGCCCCGTACGCGGGGTGACAACTGGCTTGCTTCATTCACTGGAGAACGCCCCCGTGATTTCAACCCTGTACATCGCCAGGCTCAAAGCATGGGGCGCCCATGGCTTTACCGCCACTGGCGTGGTCACCGCTTTCCTCGCCACCCTGTCCCTGCTGGATAACCAGCCGACCCATTGCCTGCTGTGGCTGGGTGTCGCCCTGATCGTCGACGGCCTGGACGGTGCACTGGCACGCAAGGTCAACGTGCAGTCAGTGTTGCCGAGCTTCGATGGCTCGATCCTCGACCTGGTGATCGACTACCTGACGTATGTGTTTATCCCGGCACTGTTCATCTATCGCTACATCCCGTTGCCGGACTACACCTTGCTGCTGAGCGTGTCGATGATTCTGGTGTCGTCGCTGTTCTGCTTCTGCAACGTCAACATGAAGAGCACCGACAACTACTTCCAGGGTTTCCCCGCCGCCTGGAACGTGGTCGCCCTGTGCCTGTACATCATCGCCCCGTCGCCGTGGATCACCTTCGCCACGGTGATTGGCCTGGCCTTGCTGACCGTGACCCGGATGAAATTCCTGCACCCGTTTCGCGTGCGCCGGTTCATGCCGATCAACATTGCGGTGACGGCCACCTGGTTGTTGTGCAGCCTGTCGCTGGTGCTCAACCATCCGCAGATCAACCCTTTGGTGATGGGGCTGTGGCTGCTGATGTCGGCATACTTCCTGGGCATCTGCCTGTGGCGCACGGCGCTGGAGTGGTTTGACGAATCGCGGCTCAAGTAGCCATGGCGATCCATATCGTTCAACTCGGTTCACCCCGTCGGCCCGACGAAGGATTGCGCCTGGGCACGGTACGCCGCCCTCCCCGTGGCGTACCGAAAGCCGAATTCGCCCGTCGGGACTTTTATGATGTCTGGCAGCCGCTGCTGTCGCCCAGTGCGCAGTTGGTGGCCGAGGCCAAGGCTGCGCAAGATGCCAAGGCCTGGGAGGTGTTCCGGCGCAAGTTCAAGGCCGAGATGAGCCAGCCTGCTGCCAGTCAGATGCTGGATCTGCTGGCCGCGTTGTCCCATCAGACGTCCCTGGCCGTGGGCTGTTATTGCGAGGATGAAGCGCATTGTCATCGGTCGGTGTTGCGCGAGTTGTTGGAAGCTCGTGGTGCCGTAGTGATTTAGATGCCATGACCACCACACACCCCCTGTGGGAGCGGGCTTGCTCGCGAAAGCGGTGTGTCAGCCACATCATCGCTGGCTGAATGTACGCT
>NZ_JAHBDN010000067.1:0-44879 GCF_019956445.1 Pseudomonas sp. BF-R-19 | reverse complement strand
CACGATCATCCTGTGCATGTAGATGAAAGGTGTGTTTTCCCAGATCGATGGCGGCAATAGCTACTTTGCTCATGGCAATGATCTCCGATAAGCCCCCTGTGAAAGCTTAGTGGGCGATCACAGGGGGCGGCGGGGGTAGCCATTTCATTAGTGGATCTGGTTGAACATAAACATTGTGTACGACACAGAACCCTGTGGGAGCGGGCTTGCTCGCGAAGGGGTCATCTGACTCACCCAATACCTTGCAGAACCACCACCCGACCATCGGCCGGCACGGGCTGCATTTGCCTCATTGACGATTTATACGTAAAAGTCCAGTATGGAATTATAAGTACAAAAAAGGCTTCCACCCGTTTCAGCTTTTTCTTCTGTCTTGCCAAACCAACAACAACCGCGAGAAAACGAACATGAAGAAGTTCCCCCTCATCACCGGTCTGGCCCTGAGCCTGTTGGCGTGCAGTTCTGTGTTCGCCGCCGAGAAAACCCTGCGCATCGGTATCGAAGCGGCGTATCCACCGTTTGCCTCGAAAACCGACAAAGGCGAAATCGTCGGTTTCGACTATGACATCGGCAATGCCCTGTGCGCACAGATGAAGGCCAAGTGTGTGTGGGTCGAAGGCGAGTTCGACGGTCTGATTCCTTCCCTGAAGGTGAAGAAAATCGACATGGCGCTGTCGTCCATGACCATCAATGAAGACCGCAAGAAGTCGGTGGACTTCACCCACAAGTACTATTTCACTTCGTCGCGCCTGGTGATGAAGGATGGCGCGGTGGTGGATGACCAGTACGCCAGCCTCAAGGGCAAGAACGTCGGTGTGCAGCGTGCCACCACCACCGACCGTTACGCCACCGAAGTGTTCGAGCCCAATGGCATCAACGTCAAGCGCTACAGCAACAACGAAGAAATCTACATGGACCTGGCAGCCGGTCGCCTCGACGCGATTTTTGCCGACACCATTCCACTGAATGACTTCCTGTCGATGCCGCGTGGCAAGGGGTACGCCTTTGTCGGGCCGGAGCTGAAAGATCCGAAGTATGTGGGCGAGGGTGCCGGGATTGCAGTGCGCAAGGGCAATACCGAACTGGTCAGCGAGCTGAACACGGCCATTGATGGCATTCGTGCCAGTGGTGAGTATCAGAAGATTTCGGACAAGTATTTCAAGTCGGACATCTACGGCGACTGATCTATAGCTTTCGCGAGCAAGCCCGCTCCCACATTTGATCTCCATAAGACGAAGATCCAGTGTGGGAGCGGGCTTGCTCGCGAAGAGGCCAGTTCAAGCAATGCAAATCTCAGGGCTCAGCCCTTCAATTCCTTCAAATGCTTGTACACCGTCGCCCGGCCCATGTTCAGCACATTGGCCACATAGTTCGAGGCGCTTTTGCCCTTGAACGCGCCTTCGGCGTGCAACGCCAGCACCAGTTCCCGCTTGTGGTCGCGAGTCAGCAGATTCAGGCTCAATTGGCGCTCGCGCAGCCAGGCGTGTAGGAACGTGTTGATCCGTTCCTGCCAGTCATCGCGAAACAGTGAGTCCGGTTGCGGGATCAGCTTGGTCGGGGACAGGAACAGGTCCAGGGCGGCCTTGGCATTTTCGAACAACGAAATATTCAGGTTGATGCACAGCACCGCCAGTGGACGATCTTCGCTGTCCCGTAGCACCGTGCTGAGGCTGCGAATCTTCTGACCATCCCAGTTGAGCTTTTCGTACGGCCCGATGTTTCGTTCGCTGACATCGTCGCTGAGCATGTCTTCCAGCGCCGAGTCGTCGCCGATTTCCCGCTTGGACAGGTTGTTGGCGATGTAGTCGACCTTTTGCGTGCGCAGGTCGTGCAGCACCACTTCGGCGTGGGGGAAAAACAACGTGGCGATGGCGTCGGCAATCGCGTGGAAGTTATCCAGGGACGTGTCGTCCAGGACCGAGTCTTTTTCGGGGGCGTTCATACAGTGGAACTCCAGGCAGCGTCAGCACCCCATCAAAGGGGCGCTGAAAGTGTGCCGTATTCGTGTGGGCACGTCACCTGAGGATCAGGATCAGCCGAGGCGGGCAGGGGAGAGCATTTCGGCATTCAGGCCGAAAAGGCTGAGCGACTCGGGCAATGCGGCGCCGCGCACCAGTGCCGCGCTGGCCTGGCCCATGGCGGGCGAGGTCTGGATGCCATAACCGCCTTGTGCCGCGACCCAGAACAGCCCCGGTACCTGTGGATCGAAGCCGGACAGCAAGTCGCCGTCGTTGACGAAGCTGCGCAGGCCGGCCCAGGTGCGGGTCGGGCGGCGAATGGTCAGGGTCGTGGCTTCTTCGATCTGGTAGATGCCCATGGCGATGTCCAGCTCTTCGGGCTGCACATCGTGGGGTTCCACCGGGTCGGCGTTGGCCGGCGAACCGAGGAACATCCCGGCGTCGGGTTTCATGTAGAAGGATTCGTCGAGGCTGACCAGCATCGGCCAATGATGGATGTCCACGCCTTCGGGGCCGGCGAAGATGAATGCGGCACGGCGTTTGGGTTGCAGGCCCAGCGGCTTGGCGCCGGCCAGTTCACCGATCTTGTCGGCCCAGGCGCCGGCGGCGTTGATGATGATCGGCGCGCTGAAGGTCTGGTTGCCGGTCTGGACGTGCCATGTACCTTGGCCGTCGCGGTTCAGGCTGACGACTTCGCTGTCGGTATGCACTTCGCCCTGGTTGCGGCGGATACCGCGCAAATAGCCCTGGTGCAGGGCATCGGTGTCGATGTCGCTGGCGGTCGGGTCGTAGATGGCGCCGTGGACCTTTTCCCGGCGCAGGATCGGCACCCGCTTGCAGGCCTCGTCGACGCCAAGCAATTGCATCTCCGGCACCGTGGTTTTTGCGCTCTGGTATTGCCTGTGCAGTTCGTCCGGGTCACCGGTGAAATCCACGGTCATTTCGCCGCGCGGAGTCAGCAACGGGTGTTCGCAGAAACCGCTGGGCGGGTTGTCGAAGAAGTCCCGGCTGGCCAGGGTCAATGCCCGCACTTGCGGGGTGCCGTAGGCTGCGGTGTACAGCGCAGCCGACCGGCCGGTGGAGTGATAGGCCGGATGGGATTCGCGTTCGAGCACGATCACGCGGCCGTGCTGCGACAGCCAGAAACCCGTGGAAGCACCGGCAATCCCGCCGCCGATGATGATGAAATCTGCCTGGCTCATGAACGTCTCCAGTGAAGTGCGATGCTGAAATTGTGGTGATCCCCTGTGGGAGCGGGCTTGCTCGCGAAAGCGGTGTGACAGTCGACATTGCAGGTGAATGTCGGACCCTATTCGCGAGCAAGCCCGCTCCCACAGGTTTCGCGGTGTTAGTGATGTCGGCGATAGATCGCATTGGCCAGCGCAATGTCTTCCAGGCCCAGGCCGATCGAGCGGAAAAACACATGGCGATCGTAATCCGGACGCAGGACTTTTCCGCTGAGCAAGTCAGGCAGGTCGCCGACAATCGCGCCCTTGTCCCAGCCGTGCCGTTCGGCGGCGATCAGCATTTCACCGGCCGAGTCCGGGGTGGTCAGGCGATAGTCGCAGAACACCTGCATGTCGTTGAGGCTCTGCGGCGGCACTTCGTGGGCACGCGGTGCGTTGGTGCTGATGGAGGTGATCAACGCCGGTTTGCGCAAGCTCGATGGGTCGATCACCGGACCGGCGGACGAGGTGCAGAGCATGATCACGTCGGCGTCCTGAACGGCAGCTTCGCGACTGCCGACGATGTTCAGGCGTGGCTCGAGGTTTTTCAGCAGGCTCACGGTTTCGGCGTCTTCGCTCAAGCTTGGTGAGTACAGGCAGATGCTCTGCCAGTCGCGCAGGCCTTTCACGTAATGCAGGTGCGCCTGGGCCACTTTGCCGCTGCCGATGATGGCCAGGCGACTCGCCTTGAGCGGCGCGAGTGCATCAACCGCCACGGCGGTGGTCGCAGCGGTGCGTGCCGTGGTCAGTTCGCCGGCATCGCACAGCAACAGCGGCTGGCCGGTTTGCATCGACATCAGCAGCGTCCACGCCGTCACCAGCGGCCCTTGTTCACGGACGATGTATGGCGACGTCTTGATCCCGTACACGCCATCTTCGGCCAGCACACCCAGGTAGTTGATGAAGTCGCCGGCGCCCTGTGGAAACTCCACCAGTTGCTGCGCCGGTTGTACGGCTTGCCCGACGGCCAGGTCGCGGAACAGTTTGCGCAGGATCTGCGGCACATCGACCTGCGCCAGTAGCTCGCGAGCCTGGGCTTGGGGGATCACTTGGGGCGTACTGGACATGGTCGGCTCCGGAGCTGGAAGTAAACTAATTTGTCCATTATGGACTTTTAGATATCTCTGGCAAGCTCCTGTTGAAAAAAGCCGGGCGAAAAAAAAGCGCAGTCCGTTTCCGGCTGCGCTTGTCTTTTCAGCGTCGCTTAATGAGGACGCTTGCGTTCAACGGCCCGCAACAGATGCGTCGGTGGCGTTTCACAGCTGATCTTGCGCCCCAGCTTTTCCTCGATGGACGGTAGCTGGTAGGAGTCATCTTCACCGGCAAAGCTGATGGACACACCGTCGGCGCCGGCACGGCCGGTACGACCGATGCGGTGCACGTAGTCGTCCGGCACTTCCGGCAGGGTGAAGTTGATCACGTGGCTGATGCCGTCGATGTGGATGCCGCGACCGGCCACATCGGTGGCGACCAGTACGCGGATCTTGCCTTCGCGGAAGCCTTCGAGGGTCTTGATGCGCTTGTGCTGCGGCACGTCGCCGGACAGTTGCGCGGCGTTGATGCCGTCACGCACCAGGCGTTCTTCGATGCGCCGCACTTCATCCTTGCGGTTGGCGAACACGATGACCCGCTCCCAACCATTGTCGTTGACCAGGTTGTAGAGCAGTTTGTATTTGTCGGCAGCGGCCACCGCGTAGATGTGCTGCTCGACGTTTTCGTTGGCCACGTTCTGCGACTCGATCTCGACGATCGACGGGTCGGTGGTCCATTGCTTGGCCAGGTTCATCACGTCTTCGGTGAAGGTCGCGGAGAACAGCAGCGTCTGACGCTCGGACTTCGGCGGCGTCTGGCGAATGATCTGGCGCACTTGCGGGATGAAGCCCATGTCGAGCATGCGGTCGGCTTCGTCCAGCACCATCACTTCGACCATGTCCAGGTGCACGTCGCCGCGCTGGTTGAAGTCCAGCAGGCGGCCGGGCGTGGCCACGAGGATGTCGCAGTGACGGGCTTCGAGGTGCTTGAGCTGCTTGTCGAAGTCCATGCCACCGACGAACGTCATGACGTTGAGGCCGGTGTACTTGGTCAGGTCGGCGGCGTCCTTGGCGATCTGCACCACCAGTTCGCGGGTCGGCGCGATGATCAGTGCCCGTGGCTCACCCATGTAGCGCTCTTTCGGCGGCGGGGTTTGCAGCAACTGGGTGATGATCGAGACCAGGAACGCAGCGGTCTTGCCGGTACCGGTCTGGGCGCGGCCGATGGCGTCTTTGCCCGCGAGGGTGAAGCCCAGCACCTGTGCCTGGATCGGCGTGCAATACGGGAAGCCCAGGTCCTGGATGGCGTGCATCAGTTCCGGGGCGAGTTTGAAATCGTGGAAGCGGGTCTTGCCTTCCTGGGGCTCGACGACGAAGTCTTCGAGTTTCCATGGGATGACCGGTGCCTTGGGCTTGGGTTCGCGGCGCGGTTTGGCGGGTTTCGGCGTTTCGCTGAGCGGCTGCTCCGGGGCTGTTATCGCCGCAGGCTGGGCAGCTATTGGGGTCTTCGGCTCATGCTTGGGTGCCGCGGTGGTGGCGGCTCGTTCAGATTGATTACCGTCGGTGCGGTGGCCGGGAGCGTGAGACGCAGGGCTGGGAACTGGCGCGAGTTGCTCAGTCTCGCTTTTACCGAACATTTTCTTGAGTGCTTTGAGCACGGTCATCTCATCAATTGGTTAAGGAATGTACGCCGGCCAGTGTAATGCAAGAATCGGGCGCGGCGTAGTGGGATGGATCAAAGGGCGCTTTTAAACAGAAATGCTTAACGCAAGCGCTCGGCGAGCCAGACGCCGATGTCGCGAATTTCTTCGGGTAACACTTCGTGACCCATTGGGTACTCCTGCCATGTCACGGTGACACCACGCAGCTTCAAATGCTCGTAGGCGCTGCGCCCCATCGAGTTTTGCACCACATCATCGTACTGGCCGTGCATCGACAGCACCGGAATGCGCTGCTGGCTGGCGGACAGTTGCAGTTCGTCGCTGAAGGTCGGTGCATAAGTAGATAGGGCAACTACGCCACCCAACGGTCCCTGCCATTTCAGAAACGCGGTGTGGAAAACCACGGCACCGCCCTGGGAAAAACCTGCGAGGAAGATCCGCGAGGCGTCTATTCCGCTGGCCTTCTGCGTTTCGATCAGTTCGATGATCCAGTTGGTCGACTCTTCCAGTTGCTCGCGATTGATCGCGCGCGCCGGGCTCATGGCCAATATGTCGTACCAGCTCGGCATCTCGTAACCGCCGTTGATGGTCACGGCGCGGTTCGGTGCCTGGGGCAAAACAAAGCGGGTGCTCAACAGGGTTTCCTGCAGGGCTTCGGCCACTGGCAGAAAGTCATAGCGATCGGCACCCAGGCCGTGCAGCCAGATAACGCAGGCATCTGCGGTCTTGACGGGTTGAAGAATCAAGGGGTTGGTCATGGCTGCTCCAAAAATGTGCGTGCGCTCTCATTGAGTGCGAGGGGTGAGTGCGCGTCTGGTTGATCTGTTACGAAGATGTCGCAAGGTTACAAGTTTTGCTATTGACCTGCAGTTGAACTGCTTCGGCGAGCGGTGTGGTACGGGCTTTGCTATGGCGAAGTCTGTATGAAAAATCCCACGCCTCTCGGTAACACTATCAGGCCAAGGTTATTAGTGGGATTGAAAAGAATCCGGTGATGGATGTTCGCCACAGGCCGATACGGGGCTTCGCGAACGTGAAAGGGCTACAGCCCGTTCGGCCGATTGGTGAGAAGTGAGTAATCCATGATGTGGATTTTCTCCTACTAGACTCATAGCTAACGTCTTACGTCGGTTGACCCCAAAACAAGCCAACACGGGTCGACTACGCCTCAAAAGGGTGCGACAGGACTCACGCTCCGACACAACAAGAGCAAAACTGGAGGTTTGAATGAAGATGTTGAAATCCACCCTGGCTATCGTGACTGCAGCCGCGGTACTCGGTGTCAGCGGGTTTGCCCAGGCGGGCGCAACCCTGGATGCAGTGATGAAGAAAGGTTTCGTGCAGTGTGGCGTCAGCGATGGTCTGCCAGGCTTCTCGGTTCCGGATTCCACCGGCAAGATCGTGGGTATCGATGCTGACTACTGCCGTGCAGTGGCGGCGGCTGTCTTCGGCGACGCGACCAAGGTCAAGTTCAGCCAGTTGAACGCCAAGGAGCGCTTCACCGCGCTGCAATCCGGCGAAATCGACATTCTGTCGCGCAACACCACCATGACCAGCTCTCGTGATGCGGGCATGGGCCTGAAATTCCCGGGCTTCATTACCTACTACGACGGCATCGGCTTCCTGGTAAACAACAAGCTGGGCGTCAAGAGCGCCAAGGAACTGGACGGTGCAACCATCTGCATCCAGGCCGGTACCACTACCGAACTGAACGTTTCCGACTACTTCCGCGGCAACGGCCTGAAATACACCCCGATCACCTTCGACACCTCCGACGAAAGCGCCAAGTCGCTGGAATCCGGTCGTTGCGACGTACTGACCTCGGACAAATCCCAGCTGTTCGCCCAGCGCAGCAAGCTGGCTTCGCCGAAAGACTACGTGGTTCTGCCGGAAACCATTTCCAAGGAACCTCTGGGCCCGGTCGTGCGTAATGGCGACGACGAGTGGCTGGCCATCGTGCGCTGGACTGGCTACGCCATGCTCAACGCTGAAGAAGCCGGCATCACTTCGAAGAACGTCGAAGCCGAAGCCAAGGGCACCAAGAACCCTGACGTTGCCCGTCTGCTGGGTACCGACGGTGAATACGGCAAAGACCTGAAAGTGAAGAAAGACTGGGTCGTGCAGATCATCAAGCAAGTCGGCAACTACGGCGAAGTGTTCGAGAAAAACCTCGGCAAGGGCACTCCGCTGGAAATCGACCGCGGGCTGAACGCTCTGTGGAACGCTGGCGGCATTCAATACGCACCACCAGTGCGCTGATGGTTCTATCACCCGGTGGGCCAACCACCGGGTGATGTTCTGTTCCATTATTTCCGGGGCACTTCATGCAAAATTCAATCGGCGCACCAAAGCAGAGGCTCAGCCTCAGCGATCCACGCGTGCGTGCTTGGGTATTCCAGATCATCACGATTATCGCGGTGGTCTCGCTGGGCTGGTATCTGTTCGATAACACCCAGACCAACCTGCAACACCGGGGTATTACCTCCGGTTTCGACTTTCTGGAGCGCAGTGCCGGTTTCGGCATCGCTCAACACCTGATCGACTACACCGAAGCGGACACATACGCCCGGGTGTTTGTCATCGGCCTGCTCAACACCCTGTTGGTGACCTTCATCGGCGTGATCCTGGCGACGATCCTGGGTTTCGTCGTCGGTGTGGCGCGGCTGTCGAAGAACTGGATCATCGCCAAGCTGGCGACGGTGTATGTGGAAGTCTTCCGCAACATTCCGCCTCTGCTGCAGATCCTGTTCTGGTACTTCGCGGTGTTCCTGACCATGCCGGGGCCGCGTAACAGTCATAACTTCGGCGACACCTTCTTTGTCAGCAGCCGTGGCCTGAACATGCCGGCGGCATTGATGGCGGACGGTTTCTGGCCGTTTGTGACCAGCGTTGTAGTCGCCATCGTCGCCATCGTGCTGATGAGCCGCTGGGCCACCAAGCGCTTCGAAGCCACCGGTGTGCCGTTCCACAAGTTCTGGGTTGGCCTGGCGATGTTCCTGGTCATCCCTGCGCTGTGCGCGCTGATTTTCGGCGCACCGGTGCACTGGGAAATGCCGAAGCTGCAAGGCTTCAACTTCGTCGGTGGCTGGGTGTTGATCCCGGAACTGCTGGCGCTGACCCTGGCCCTCACCGTGTACACCGCGGCGTTCATCGCCGAGATCGTGCGTTCGGGCATCAAGTCGGTCAGCCATGGCCAGACCGAAGCGGCGCATTCCCTCGGACTGCGCAACGGTCCGACCCTGCGCAAGGTGATCATTCCGCAAGCCCTGCGCGTGATCATTCCACCGCTGACCAGCCAATACCTGAACCTGGCGAAGAACTCCTCGCTGGCGGCCGGTATCGGTTATCCGGAAATGGTCTCGCTGTTTGCCGGGACCGTGCTCAACCAGACCGGCCAGGCGATCGAGGTGATTGCCATCACCATGAGCGTGTACCTGGCGATCAGTATCAGCATTTCCCTGCTGATGAACTGGTACAACAAGCGCATTGCGCTGATCGAGCGGTAAGGAAAAGCGCATGAGTACTCATACTTTCAAACCTGACATGCCGCCACCGAACCGCAGCATCGGTGTGGTGGCGTGGATGCGCGCGAACATGTTCTCCAGCTGGCTCAACACCTTGCTGACCCTGTTCGCGTTCTACCTCATCTACCTGGTGGTACCGCCGATCCTGCAGTGGGCGATCCTTGATGCCAACTGGGTCGGCACCAGCCAGGCCGACTGCACCAGGGAGGGCGCCTGCTGGGTGTTCATCCAGCAGCGTTTCGGCCAGTTCATGTACGGCTACTACCCGCCGGTACTGCGCTGGCGCGTGGACCTGACGGTGTGGCTGGCGATTGTCGGCGTGGCGCCGTTGTTCATCTCGCGCTTTCACCATAAGGCGGTGTACGGGCTGAGCTTCCTGGTGCTGTACCCGATCATTGCCTGGTGCCTGCTGCATGGCGGCGTATTGGGTCTGGACGCCGTGGCGACCAGCCAGTGGGGCGGCCTGATGCTGACCCTGGTGATCGCCACCGTCGGCATCGCCGGTGCGTTGCCACTGGGCATCGTCCTGGCACTGGGCCGTCGTTCGAACATGCCAGCGATTCGGGTGGTCTGCGTGACCTTCATCGAGTTCTGGCGCGGTGTGCCGTTGATCACGGTGCTGTTCATGTCCTCGGTGATGCTGCCGTTGTTCCTGCCTGAAGGCATGAACTTCGACAAGCTGCTGCGGGCGTTGATCGGCGTGATCCTGTTCCAGTCGGCCTACGTGGCTGAAGTGGTGCGCGGCGGTCTGCAAGCGATTCCCAAAGGTCAGTACGAAGCAGCTGCAGCGATGGGCCTGGGTTACTGGCGCAGCATGGGCCTGGTGATTCTGCCGCAAGCCCTGAAGCTGGTGATCCCCGGCATCGTCAACACCTTCATTGCGCTGTTCAAGGACACGAGCCTGGTGATCATCATCGGTCTGTTCGACCTGCTCAACAGCGTCAAGCAAGCCGCCGCCGACCCGAAATGGCTGGGCATGGCCACCGAAGGCTATGTGTTCGCCGCCCTGGTGTTCTGGATTTTCTGTTTTGGTATGTCGCGCTATTCCATGCATCTGGAACGCAAGCTCGACACTGGCCACAAGCGCTAAGTCGCTACCTAATTTAGGAAGTTTTGTGATGAGCGAAGCAATCAAACAGCCTGTGAGCCCTGAAGGCATTATTCAGATGCAGGGCGTGAACAAGTGGTACGGCCAGTTTCACGTACTCAAGGACATCAACCTCAACGTCAAGCAGGGCGAGCGTATCGTCCTGTGCGGCCCGTCGGGTTCCGGCAAATCCACCACCATCCGCTGCCTCAACCGTCTGGAAGAGCACCAGCAGGGCCGCATCGTGGTCGATGGCGTGGAACTGACCAACGACCTCAAGCAGATCGAAGCGATCCGTCGTGAAGTCGGCATGGTGTTCCAGCACTTCAACCTGTTCCCGCACCTGACCATCTTGCAGAACTGCACCCTGGCGCCGATGTGGGTACGCAAGCTGCCCAAGCGCAAGGCCGAGGAAATTGCCATGCACTACCTGGAACGCGTACGCATTCCGGAGCAGGCGCACAAGTACCCGGGGCAACTGTCCGGCGGTCAGCAACAGCGTGTGGCGATCGCTCGTGCGCTGTGCATGAAGCCGAAGATCATGCTGTTCGACGAACCGACCTCGGCACTCGACCCGGAGATGGTGAAAGAGGTACTGGACACCATGATCGGCCTGGCCGAAGACGGCATGACCATGCTCTGCGTGACCCACGAAATGGGCTTCGCCCGCACCGTGGCCAACCGCGTGATCTTCATGGACAAGGGCGAAATCGTCGAACAGGCTGCACCGAACGACTTCTTCGACAAGCCGCAGAATGAACGCACCAAGCTGTTCCTGAGCCAGATCCTGCATTGATCGAACCCAGGCACTGAAATAAACCCGGACTGAGTTCCGGGTTTATTTTTGCCTGCGATTTAACGTCCGAATGCAAAACCCTGTGGGAGCGGGCTTGCTCGCGAAGGCAGTGTGTCATTCACATTGATGTGGGATGTGCCACCGTCTTCGCGAGCAAGCCCGCTCCCACAGGATTTAGGCTCACCGCTCCAGCCGTTATGCAGTTGCCCCTCTGGAGGGTACTGACTAACATGTCAGAAAATTCATCCTATGATTGGATGAAAGGATGAAACCAATGTCAGAAAGCTCTCCTTTAGTGAAACGATCCCTGGTCGATCAGGCCCTTGACCAGCTGCGCCTGCGCATCAACCAGGGCACCTGGGTCGTGGGCCAGCGTTTGCCCACCGAGCCTGAGTTGTCCGCCGAGCTGGGCATCAGCCGCAACACCGTGCGCGAAGCCATGCGCGTGCTGGCGTTTTCCGGGTTGATCGAAATCCGTCAGGGCGATGGCAGTTACCTGCGGGCAGTGGTCGATCCGCTCGATACCTTGAAGGCGCTGTCCCGTTGCTCCCTTGAGCAGGCCCGGGAAACCCGGCACATCCTCGAAGTCGAGGCCATTGGCCTGGCTGCCATGCGCCGCACCGATGAAGACCTGGTGGCATTGCGCGAGGCGCTGGGTGTCAGCGGCAGTCATTATCACGGCGATCTCGATACCTACATCGCCTGCGATCTGGTGTTCCACCGCCGTCTGGTGGACGCCGCGCACAACCCGACCCTCAGCGAGTTGTATCGCTATTTCTCCAGCATCGTTGGCGCGCAATTGCGCCAGACCCTGAGCATCGTCCCGCGCCGTCAGGAAGTGTTCGACCTGCACATCGAATTGCTCGATGCCGTCGAACAACGCGACCCTGAGCGTGCCAAATCCCTGTCGAGGCAGTTGATCAATGAACCTTGAAACCGATAAGCCGATGCCGCGCAGTGATCTATCCACAGCCCCGAAACGTTCGGCCGAGCTGGAAGAACTGCTGATCGACGCCGAAGCCGATGACGAACAGGTCCAGCAAACCCACCCGGTTCTACGCCGGCCGTGGCTGTTGCTGCTGGGCCTGGTTCTGGTAGCGCTGAACCTGCGTCCGGCGCTGTCGAGCATGGCGCCGATGCTCAGCGAAGTGTCGAAGTCCCTTGGCTTGTCTGCATCGCAGGCCGGTTTGCTGACGACGCTGCCGGTGCTTTGCCTAGGCCTGTTTGCGCCATTGGCGCCGGTGCTGGCGCGTCGTTTCGGTGCCGAGCGGGTGGTGCTGGGCATTCTGCTGACCCTGGCTGGCGGGATCATCCTGCGCAGTTCGTTTGGCGAGATCGGTTTGTTTGCCGGCAGCGTGCTCGCCGGTGCCAGCATCGGCGTGATCGGCGTGTTGCTGCCAGGCATCGTCAAGCGCGATTTCCCGAAACAGGCCGGGACCATGACCGGCGTCTACACCATGGCCCTGTGCCTGGGCGCGGCGATGGCGGCGGGTGCGACCGTGCCACTCAGTGAGCATTTCGATAAAAGCTGGGCGCTGGGCCTGGGCTTCTGGGTCATTCCGGCATTGGTCGCCGCGCTGTTCTGGTTGCCGCAAGTCGGCCAGAAGCACGGTTCGCACAACGTCGCCTACCGCGTCCGCGGATTATTGCGTGACCCGCTGGCCTGGCAGGTGACCTTGTACATGGGCCTGCAATCGTCCCTGGCCTACATCGTGTTCGGCTGGTTGCCGTCGATCCTGATCGGTCGCGGGCTGAGCCCGACCCAGGCCGGCCTGGTGCTGTCGGGATCGGTAATCGTGCAACTGGTCAGCTCCCTGGCCGCGCCATGGCTGGCGACACGCGGCAAGGATCAACGCCTGGCGATCGTGATCGTGATGGCGCTGACCCTGGGTGGTCTGTTCGGTTGTCTGTATGCGCCGATCGACGGCTTGTGGGGCTGGGCGATCGTGCTGGGGCTGGGGCAGGGTGCCACGTTCAGTCTGGCATTGACCCTGATCGTGCTGCGCTCGCGGGACTCTCATGTCGCGGCGAACCTGTCGAGCATGGCCCAGGGCTTCGGTTACACGTTGGCGTCCATGGGGCCGTTCGCAGTCGGTATCGTGCATGACTGGACCGGCGGCTGGACGGCGGTGGGCTGGATCTTCGGCGTTATCGGCCTGGGTGCGATCATCGCCGGACTGGGTGCCGGGCGAGCGCTGTATGTGCAGGTCGAGAGTGAGAAAATTCAGCCGTGACGCACGCCTATAAATAGACAATCTCCAGGGTCGCGGAACCGTCGAGTATTGCATCGTCACTCAGGTCCAGCGTTGAGGTGGGGGCAATGATGGTGACGAGAGTGACCCGACTGCTCAGGTTCCTGATCGCGACGGGACCGGCGGTGCTGCCCGCCACATCGGTGAAACCCAGATAGCTTCTGGCGGCAATCGGTATGGAGTTGGAGCGGGACAGGCTCCACGCCCGCCCTGCGGTGGTGGAGTCGGTTCGATACACCTGCGGCACAGCGTCCACTACGGTGCTGGCGGGATCGAAGTACAGCGAATGCAGACCGATCCTGTTGCCGCTTCGGTCGTAGTTCAGACCATAGTAGATCTCACTGTTGACGATGGCCGAGCCTTCGCGGTTGTCGCGCATTTTCAATGCAAAACGGACAGCTGTGTTGCAGCTGATGTTGAGGTCGAGGGACTCGTCACGCAGTTGCGTCCTTTTGTCGACGTTCAGGTCCTGCCGGGAGATTTTTCCGTAGTCGACAAGACCGTTGTTGGAAAAGATCGGGGTGCAGGCGACCGGAGTGATGATGCCGTTGACTGTCAGGTCCACGGTAGACGCCGCCAGGGCGCAAGTCGCCGCGCTCACCATTAGCGCGACAGTCACGGTCATAGGGATACGCTTCATCGGTAAATTCCTTTTTGAGAAGAAGGTATAGGTGCTGAACCGCTCGTTCATACAGGCAGCGAACGGTTCAGCGCCCTGGCCCTTAGAGGTATTTCACTTCGAACGTTGCGGAGCCATCAATGGTGACTTCGTCGTCCAGGGTCAGTGAGTCGGCGCGGGCGATGTAGGTGTCGACCTCGAAATCAAAGGTGACATCTTTTGCCTCAATCGGTGCGGTGCCGGCTGTAGCGGCAACGGACAGAAGATATCCCGCTTGAGCATCGGCTGCTTTCACCCAGGTTGCTCCGCCGTCGTTTGATTTGATTGCGTCCAGCGCAGTTGCCCCTTCTTTGACTTGCACGACTTTGGGGAAAAAGAAGCCCAACGGTTCGTCGTCAGGGGTCAGACCAAGACCAAACCAGTCACCAACTGATGTACCGTCTTGATTGTCGATTGGATTCAGTGCGAGCTTGGTTGCAGCATCACAGTTTATGACCAGTTGAATCGGATGTGTCCCAACCAGCGTATTGCTGGTTGGCTTAAGGTCTGATGACGAGATCTTGCCGAGATCAATGACACCGCCGCCGGAAAAGGTCGGTGTGCAAGCGACTGGCGTGATGAGGCCTGTAACCGTCAGTTCGGCGGTCGATGCTGCGAGAGCAAAAGGTGCAGCACTGATCAGTGCTGTTGTGGTGAGTGCTGCGAAGTACTTTTTCATCGGTGAAACTTCCTTGCTGTTGTTGACCTTGAATGGCCCGGGGCGCGAGATTGCACCGCGTATTCCACAAGGTCGGATGGGTGTTACGGGTAAAGAATTTCGATCGTCCCTGAGCCGTCGAGGTGAACGGCGGTGCTCAGGTCCAGGCTTGTGGTGGGGGCGATGACGGCATCGACCGTCACCGTGGTGGTGAGGTTCTGGATCCAGGCCGGGCCGGCGGTGCTGGCGGCACTGTCGGTAAAGCCCAGGTAGCTTTTCCCGGCGATCGGTATGGGGTTCGAACTGGAGCTGCTCCAGGCCACGCCCTGGGTGGTGGAGTCGGTCCGGTACACACGGGCAAAACTGTCCGCGCTGGCGTTGGCGGGATCGACATTCAACGAGTACAGGCCAATCTTGTTGCCGTGGTTATCCAAGTTCAGCCCGTAGTAAATCTCGCTGTTGACCGTTGCCGTGCCTGGGCGGTTGTCATGCATGACCAGGGCAAATTTCGCAGGGGCATCGCAGTCAACCCGCAGGGTTAGATCCTTGGGAGGCAGCCGGGTGCTCTTGTCGGGGTTCAGATCGTTTTTCGATAGCTGGCCGAAATCCACCTGGCCGCCATTGGACAATTCAACGTTGCACGCGGTGGGCGCGAAACTGGCGCGCAGGGTTGTTTCCCTTGAGCGGCCAATAGCGACCGCGTCGAACAGACCGCTGGCTTCCCAGACCACGGCATCACGTACCTGCAAGGCTTTTTCCTGCGCCCAGGCCGTCAGCTCCAGTTGCGCCGACAGGCTTTGACCTTGCACCGCCACACCGCCCCGAACCGGAACCAGTGCTTGCTGTGGTCGCCAAAGCAGACTCGGAGCGGTTTCTTCGGGTACTTGGCCGACGGCGGAAATCAGGCCCAGGTCCACTGCTTGCCCATCGAGCTGGGCCTCACTCATGCGCAGGGCATAGCTGCCGTGTTCGGCAAAGCGAAAGCGCTCGGCGGTCGCGGCGATGGCGCGGTAGAACAGGGTCATGTCAGCGGGTTGGCTGCAGCTCAGGTTCAGGCTCAACCGCTGCACTCCCAGGGTCAGCTCCTGGGAGGCAGGGGTGTGAAGCGCCCGATTCACGACGCCGTAGTCAACGACCGGCTGACTCAGGGTGAGTTGGCACTCATCGGCGAACGCCCAGGCCTGTGGCGCAAGCACGTTCGACATCAAGGTGCCGAATACCAACAGCAGCGGGTGAGACAGCTTCATGGGGGTCATCCTCAAAGGGCCCTGCACTGGGCGGCGGCGGTCTCGTAATACACCTGGGCATTGGCCTTGGCCGGCAGTTCGAAACGCAGTTCGCAACGCTCGAGCCCCGGTGCGGTTATCCACAGGTCAGGGGTGTCGAGGGCGTTGGGCAGGAACACCAGTCCGCCTTCCTGGGCGAGCGTGACGAACTCACCGTTTGCGGTGCTGACCGTCGCGTCGCGGGGCAGGGGTAGGCCGTTGTCCGTGGTGACTTTGAGCAGGGCGCGTCGAGTCAATGCGACGCCGAAGTGGACTTTGTCGACGGCTCCACGCCCGGCGGAAACCACGGCCAGTCCGTTGTTGATATCGAGGTTGCGTGGCAGCGAGCGGGTGTCGACTTCTACCGGACTGCGGCCATAGGCGCTTAATTGAGGAACCACGGCGTGACCTTGCCAGTCAGTCCAGACCGGACCGCTGGGGGTCGAGACCTTGATCGCGCTTTCGTCGCCAACCGAGAGCAGCGCGAAGGTGTCCCGTACGGGGTATGGCGACAACGTCAAGCCATCGCCGTGCAGCACGACGCCGCCACGGGCGCCCACCTGGTAGCTGGAGCGTTCGGCATCGGAACGGGTGTAGTTCACGTCCAGTTGGCTGTAGCGCGGCAGCAGGGAAACCCCCGCCGAGGACTGCACTTGTTTGTCTCGTGTGTCGTGCTCGACACCGACCCGGTAACTCAACTGGTCGTTGACCTGTTCGTTCAAGCCGACACCGCTGCGGTATTCGCCAGCGGCACTGCGTAGCCAGGTGCGCGCCCGGCGACTTTCACCCAGTGGAATGCTCAAGCTCAGGTAAACGCTGTCGTCGTTGCGTTGGGTGCCGCTGACTTGCCATTGCGCGCTGGCCGACACAGATACACCACCGATCTGCGTGCCCCAGGACGCCAGGGCGCGGCTGCTGTTTTGTCCGTTAAATGTCGTTGAGTGATTGAAGCCGCTGCTGAACGCGCCAAACCCGGGATGTGACCAGGCCAGCGACAGGCTCTGCTGATCGCGGTAACGCGACTGGCTGCGTTCTGATTGAGTATCGAACACCGCTTCGGACAGTTCGTGATAGCCGAAGGTCCGGTGCGAGGTTCCGGCAGTGATCGACCACTGCTCACCCAGGCGCTGCGAAACATTCAGGTCGGCCTGAAGCCCTCTGCCGACCTGGCGGGTACTCGTATCGGCCGCTTGCAGGGTGGTCTGGATCTGTGTGGCGGGCCCTGGCAGCACACTCAGGCCGGCGCCCGCAGCGCGGTAGTCGGCGGCGCCCGTGGCGCCGGTGCTGAGCAGGACATTCGGATTGAGTGCTGCGCTCCAGCCACCGCTGATCACCCAGGGTTCGTCGCTCTGTGCACCGCCGAGATTGCGTACCTGGCCGGCGGCCAGGGAAAAGCCGGGCGTTGGCAGGCCAATACCGAGCATGGCGACAGGGACCGTGAAGCGTTGCTCGCTGCCATCCGCTTCCTTGACGGTGACTTCAACATCGGAGCGACTGTCGAGCCGACGCACGTCACTCAGGGAAAACGGTCCTGCCGGCACCACTGTCGAGTGGATCAGCGAACCCTTCTGACGAATTTCGATCCGGGCCTGGCTGCGGGCTATCCCTTCGATGGGATTGCCTCGGCCTTCGACCTGGAGCGCCTGCTCGGTCATGACCTGCACGCCGGTAATCTGCGCACCGGAAAGTACCGGGTTGTAGAGATTGATCTGGCCTGCTTGAAACACAGTCTCATGGCTGGCAAAAGTGCGCTGGGCGTAAGCTGCCAGGTGAGCGCTACGCGACTCATCGTTATTCCAGGTATGCACCTGACGACTGCGCACAATCCAGTCTCCGGCATTGAAACCGACTTCGGTATTGGCCGAGAGGTAGCGGTTCGATTGATCGCCGTATTGGCTGTGAAGGCTGTTGACGTCGTAGTTGAACAGCCCGGCAACACCGCCGGTTTGATAACCGGAGATATCCCGGACCACCGGACGTATCCCCTGGGTGGGCACGATCAGGGACAGGCCGAGGTTGGCCGGGTCCTGTTCGATTCGGGCTTGCGGCCAGGTGGCGAGTACATCGAAACAGCCTTTGTCGTTGGCCGGAACCGATGGCTCGCTCAGGTTCGCCGCATCGAGCAGGGCACGGTCAACGCACAGGTCGCCCTCCCGGTTGAACGTGACGTCGACCCGGCCACGGCGCAGGCCATTGACCGTGAGGGTGATCGGGTGTCGGCCAGCGGTGAAGTTCGGTGCGGCCAGCAGTTGGGTTGCGAGACTGGGGTCGATACCGCGTTGACTCAGCATTTTCTGGTCGAACGAAGCAGGCAACGCAGCTGCATTGAGGTCTTTGGCATTGGCCTGGAGCCCTGTCAGCACGTTGCCCAGCAGCAAAACCATGCCGGTCCGGACTCGCGACGGATAAGGGTACGTGCTGGCCGACCGAATCGCAGGCATGGCTTTGCCATCACGGTATTTCAATACGGTGTTCATGAGGTTCACTTGGGTTCTGTCCGGGTGCCGGCGTGATCCGCTACGGTTCCCGTCACACATGTGGCAACGGCAAAGTTGGCCGTCACGTTGAGAACTCGACGCCTGCCTTTCTATGCAGGGCGCTATGGATGCTGGCTAGAGGGCGAGCGGTGCGTCATAGGCTGGCACCGCAAAGCCATAGACGGTCGCCGGATGAATTCGAACCTGGGCGGCAGCCTTTGCAGAAACCGAAACGCTGATCTGGTCACCGGGCAGTACGTAGGTCCGCGGGAGCATCGCAGCGTTGCCGGAGGGCAGCAGTTGTACTTCCTGAGCCAGTCGCACGACATAAGGTGTTTCGTTGCGTACGGTCAGTTGACCATCCTGCAGCGACCATTTCAGATCGGTCCACGGTGTGCGGTTGGGCGCCAGGCCTGCGGGGTGAAGGATGATCGGCAGGTTCTGGCGCACCGTCACGCCCACACGGGCATGCCCGGCTTCGGCGGCCGGCTTGTTCTGGGGGATGCCTTCAAAGATCACCCGCTTCAAACGCTGTGTGAGCAGGGGTTTTTCCGACTGCAGGATAAAACGCACCAATTGCGTTTTGGAGGCTTCAACGCGCGCCAGTGGCGGCGTCACGAACACCAGTGACTCGGCATCTTCGGGAATGTCTTCGATGGTGACGTGTAGCAGTGCCAGGCTGGCGTCGGTATTGGTCACCGATACAGCGGTTTCCCCGTTGGCTTCATTGACGATAACCACTGAGGTATCGGGCACCATGCCGTCAGCGAGAGCCTGCGCGGTCCATAACAGGGCGCATGCACCGATGCCCGCATGGGTCAAGCGGCGTACCTGCTTCAAAAGTATCTTCTTGATGTCTTTCATTGAAATTCCCGGATAAAAGACCGTTGGCATGGCTCGCAATACAGGTAACGCAGGGATTCCGTGGATAAGCGTGCAGTGCGCAGGGTCATTGGCGTCTTGTTCATGTATTCGATAGTCAGGTAGAGAGTGAGCGCAGTTCTGTGCAGGTATGGCCGGACTGCTTGGTAGACCGCAATTTAGCGAGCAGGCGGAGCGGGAGGAATGCAACTAGTACGAAAAGAGAGGGGGGCATGTATGAAAGAGTGTTGCGGACTACGTAACGTTTTCTGACGAAGAATTCTTTGGTAATAGCCCTCCTGCGTAGTCTTCAGCGCGCTGCAATGTAGGAACCATCTATTTGTTGGATGGGCAAAGAGTTAGCCCATTGAATACATTGAGGATGTGACGTTAGAGGTTTTTTCGGGGCGTTGTGGAGGGGTGAAGAACGGCGCTATTTTCCGCGCCTTTGCGCCACAAGCAGGAGGTATCCCACAATGCGAGTCGTAATTGCTGACGACCATTCCGTCGTTCGAGTCGGACTACGCATACTCATCAACGCCAGCCGACGATGCGTGATCGTCGGCGAGGCCGACAGTGCCGACAGCCTGATGAATCTGCTTTCATGCACGTCTTGCGACCTGCTGATCACTGACTTCTCCATGCCGGGAGGGCAGCAGGCCGATGGCTTGAAAATGTTGAGTACGATTCAACGCCTTTACCCGGCCTTGCCGATCATTCTGGTAACGATGTTTACCAGTGTGGCGACGGCAAGGGCTGCGTTGGCTCAAGGGGCGATGGCCATCGTCGCCAAAACCGCATCGGCGAAGGAGTTGCCCCTGGCAATCAATGCGGTGCAGCAAGGGCGTCGCTACCTCAGCGAGTCCCTGCGCACGCTGCTGGCCAATACCCGCAATCAGTTGCACGAATCGCCACTGTCGGCCAAGGAGCACGAAGTGGTCCGAATGCTCGCCAGTGGCATGACCGTCAGTGAAATTGCCATTCATTTTAAACGCAGCGTGTCGACCATCAGTAAACAAAAGAACATGGCCATGCACCGGCTGGGTATTTCCACGGACGTTGATCTTTTTTCCTACGCCCGGGACAACGGAATGTCGTACTGAAATGAAGTGAATAATCATCGCGTTATTTCCGTCATGAATGCCGATAGTGTTCGGTGCATTTGCAGACTATCGTGCAGGCAATCTTTCGAAGCCATTGTGCATATCCAGGGGAGCCCGCAAATGAGTGAAGCCCATAGCGCCTTGATCACCCGTTTCTACCAGGCTTTCCAGCGCCTGGATGCCGAAGCCATGGCTGCCTGCTACACCGATGATGTGGTGTTCAGTGACCCTGCGTTCGGCGAGCTTCGTGGTCGCGATGCCGGTGACATGTGGCGCATGCTGACCACGCGTGCCAAGGACTTTTCCCTGACTTTCGATCATGTTCACGCCGACGAGCGCACTGGTAGTGCCCATTGGGTCGCGACCTATCTGTTCAGCCAGACCGGCAACACCGTGGTCAACGATATCCAGGCGCGTTTCATCTTCCGTGATGGCAAGATTTGCGAACATCACGACAGTTTCGATCTATGGACCTGGTCGCGTCAGGCGTTGGGTTTCAAAGGCCTGCTGCTGGGCTGGACGCCGCTGGTGAAAAACGCCGTTCGCGCGCAGGCGTTGAAGGGCTTGAAGGCATTCCAGGCCAGTCGCTGATAAGATCGCGGCTTGTTTTCCTTCAAGTCCTGATCGTTACGTGACCACCCTCAGTGAAAGCCCTGTCGACGCCGACACACCCGCGAGCAAAACCTGGTTCGTCTACCTCGTTCGCGCGGCCAACGGTTCGCTCTATTGTGGGATCAGCGATGATCCCGTGCGTCGCTTCGCCAAGCATCAAAGCGGCAAGGGCGCACGATTCTTTCTTTCCAGCCCTGCCATGGCCCTGGTCTACACCGAACGCTGTCGCGACAAAAGCGATGCGTTGCGTCAGGAACGGCTGATCAAAAAACTCAAGAAGAGCGCCAAGGAATGCCTGGTGGCGAGTGCCGCCCCTGACTCATCACTCTGACTGATCTGTTCCCATCAGGCAGATCTGTAGGCTGCCAGGTGATTGCGCGCTAAGCTGCGGACTCCTGATCCTTGCGGCGGAGCCGAGCATGTCCGAGTTGATTCTGCATCATTACCCGACGTCCCCCTTTGCCGAGAAGGCCCGTCTGCTGCTGGGCTTCAAGAGTTTGTCCTGGCGCTCGGTGAAGATCTCGCCAGTGATGCCAAAACCGGATCTCACGGCGTTGACCGGTGGCTACCGCAAGACACCGGTGTTGCAGGTCGGTGCAGATATTTATTGCGACACGGCATTGATTGCCCGGCGACTGGAGCAGGAAAAAGCCCTGCCTGCGTTCTTCCCGGAAGGTCAGGAAATGATCACCGCATCGTTTGCAGCCTGGGCCGACTCCGTGGTGTTCCAGCATGCGGTGAGCCTGGTGTTCCAGCCGGAATCGATAGCGGTGCGCTTTGGCAATTTGTCGCCGGAAGCGATCAATGCGTTTCTGGCCGACCGTGCCGGTTTGTTCAGCGGAGGTAGCGCGACAAAACTGTCCACCGAACAGGCCAAGCATCAGTGGCCAACGATCATGTCGCGCCTGGAGTTGCAGTTGCAGCGCGAAGAGGGGGATTTCCTGTTCGGTGAGCCTTCGATTGCCGACTTCGCCTTGGCTCATTGCCTCTGGTTCCTCAAGGCCACACCGGTGACGGCTCCGCTGGTCGAAGCTTATCCGGCAGTCAATGCATGGCATGCACGGGTATTGGGCTTCGGTCATGGTGCGTCCAGCGAGATGAGTTCCGAGGAGGCTCTGGCAGTGGCGCGCGCGTCCACGCCAGCGGCATTGCCGGATGAGCAATTCGTCGATCCCAATGGATTCAAGGCGGGGCAGCAGGTAGTGATCGCGGCCACGGACTATGGCGTTGATCCGGTGGCGGGGGAGTTATTGTTTGCCGGCCGCGAAGAGCTGATTGTACGGCGAGAGGACGAGCGTGGCGGTGTGGTGCATGTGCACTTCCCGCGTTTCGGCTTCCGCATCGAAGCCTGCTGAAAAAACTTGTGGGAGCGAGCTTGCTCGCGATGGCGGACTGACATTCAACAAAATTGTTGGCTGTGTTGGCCTCATCGCGAGCAAGCTCGCTCCCACAGTTAATTCAGCGCAGCCAGAATCGCATCCGGGTCATACCCGCGAATCAGCGTCCCGTTCACATCGATAATTGGAATGCCGCCACCGCCCAGCGCCTGATAGTCCTCGCGCGCGGCAGCATCCTTCTCGATATCGAATTCCTTGTACGCAATGCCTTTCTGATCGAGGAAGCGCCGGGTCAGCTTGCAGTAACCACACCATTCGGTGGCGTAGAGCACGACGTTGGCCTTGGCCTGCGTCTGCGCAGGCACCACTTGCGATGGATTGAACACCCGCTCGATCTTGCCCCAGTTCTGATAGGCCACGACCACCAGCAGGATCAGCAGGAATTTCTTCAGTACGCCGCCGAGCATCAGTTGCGACGCTTCAGCTGATCGGTGAGTGAAGTGGGCAGGCCCTTGATGATCAACGTGCCGGCTTCTTCGTCGTACTCGATCTTCGAGCCCAGCAGGTGTGCTTCGAAACTGATCGACAGGCCTTCGGCGCGGCCAGTGAATCGGCGGAACTGGTTCAGGGTGCGTTTATCGGCCGGGATTTCCGGCGAGAGGCCGTAATCCTTGTTGCGGATGTGATCGTAGAAGGCTTTCGGGCGTTCTTCGTCGATCAGCCCCGACAACTCCTCCAGGCCCATCGGCTCACCGAGCTTGGCCTGGCTGCTGGCGTAATCCACCAGGGTCTTGGTCTTCTCGCGGGCGTCGTCTTCCGGCAGGTCTTCGCTTTCAACGAAATCACTGAAGGCTTTGAGCAGGGTGCGGGTTTCACCCGGACCGTCGACGCCTTCCTGACAGCCAATGAAGTCGCGGAAATACTCCGAAACTTTTTTGCCGTTCTTGCCTTTGATGAACGAAATGTACTGCTTGGATTGTTTGTTGTTCTGCCACTCGGAAACGTTGATCCGCGCGGCCAGGTGCAACTGGCCAAGGTCGAGGTGGCGGGACGGGGTCACGTCCAGTTCGTCGGTCACGGCCACGCCTTCACTGTGGTGCAGCAGGGCGATGGCCAGGTAGTCGGTCATGCCTTGCTGATAGTGTGCGAACAGCACATGGCCGCCGACCGACAGGTTCGATTCTTCCATCAGTTTCTGCAGGTGCTCGACCGCCACGCGGCTGAACGCGGTGAAATCCTGGCCACCCTCGAGGTACTCCTTCAGCCAGCCGCTGAACGGGAACGCGCCGGATTCCGGATGGAACAGGCCCCAGGCTTTACCCTGTTTGGCGTTATAGCTTTCGTTGAGGTCGGCGAGCATGTTCTCGATGGCCGCGGACTCAGCCAGTTCAGAGTCACGGGCGTGGAGAACTGCAGGTGTGCCGTCGGGTTTTTTGTCGATCAGGTGGACGATGCAATGACGGATCGGCATGGGCTTCTCGGTTGAATGAAGAGAGGAGGGCGTGCTCCCCCGAAAAAGCGCCCAGTGTACCGCAACCACTGGTTTTGGCGCGGTGCGAAGGGCAATTGGCGGGCGACCGGCGGCGCTTATGCGTTTTTTTCATGTTTTAGCGCAATAAAGCTGACCAAATGGGTAGCTAGAGGCGGATATTTCCACGTCTGTGTGCTAGCTTTGCCCGGTCTTGCGCGAAGTCACTGCGTTAAGCGTGCAGTCAGCATTTGTCAGGTCGAACCAAACCCTGATTTCGGTATCTATAACCCCGATCCCGAGGTTATTTGGCCGAGGGTGCCGGATCCAAAAGATCGGGCTCGATAGCTGACATTGCACTCTGCAATCCATATGAATTTGATAGGGAAGGAACACTAAATGGCTCTTACTAAAGACCAACTGATCGCCGACATCGCTGAAGCTATCGACGCGCCGAAAACCACCGCGCGTAACGCTCTGGACCAACTGGGCCAAATCGTTGCCGATCAGCTGGAAAACGGCGGCGAAATCACTCTGCCAGGTATCGGCAAACTGAAAGTGACTGAGCGCCCTGCCCGTACTGGCCGTAACCCTTCGACTGGCGCTGCCATCGAAATCGCTGCCAAGAAAGTGATCAAGCTGGTTGTGGCCAAAGGCCTGACCGACGCTGTTAACAAGTAAGACTTGTTAAAAAAAACCGTGCACCGGAGCGATCCGGGCACGGTTTTTTTGTGGGCGTTGTAACGATTTACGCAAGGTGAATTGTTGGAATAATCCATTTGTTTGAAAGCAATTGTTACCTGCGTATCTGACAGGAATAGTCGTTTGCGCTGAATTGCACTTTTCTCTCTATATAAAACGAACGTTCCTACAGAACTGATAGTTGAGTGTGCTCCTTGGGTCAGTAGTATCAATAAGGCGTAGCGCTTGGCTTTGCGTAAAAAGCCAAAACCAAATTTCAGTTGTTGGTTACAGGGACGTTTTTATGAAACTTAAACAGTTGTTGATGTGCGTATCGTTACTAGTGTCCGGCCAGGCTTTGGCAAATGTTACCGAGTACTGCCCAAGCCCATCTGACATCAAGGAGTTTGCACCAGGTTCCTATAAAGCCCCGACAGCAAGTGGAGAGGGGGAATGGTACGGTGTTTCGCAAACCGGGCGTGGGCCGGTAGGTGAATTCGAAGTGTCGATATTCGCACCTCGCAAAGAGGCTGAAGGTAGCACTGTCGTCGGTGAAATCCTGCGTTGTGGTTACATGCTGCAAAATGGGGGGGGATCTGGATATGAGGTACAAACGAGAGGGAACTATGGTAAGTATTGATACCGAAGGGCCATGGTCAGAGTGGCTGACTCGGTATTACTGCGATAGTAAAGAGGCGCGTGCCTGTGAGTTCAAAGAGATTGTTCGTGCAGTAAAACGCTGAAACGAAGATGCATGAACTTTCCTGTTGTTGAAATTATATTGAAAGTTGTCAATCAGTTTGTGTTACAGGTCTGAGCGTCACTGTTAACCGCTGAGGCTGGTTAAAAAGCCGTGTCCAGGAGTCATCCGGGCACGGCTTTTTGTGCGTTTGACATTTTACTCAGCTATAGCCTTCGACCATCGTGCCTGACGCCAGGACTGTTGCTGCGCTTTGGTCTGGAAGGTCCAGGCGACGAAGCGGCTCTGCTTCTGCCCTTGGGACATTTCCACTACCTGGCTTTCCAGGGCGCCGGCCTTTTTCAGGGCGGTTTGGATCGCCGGCAGGTTCGACGCCTTTGACACCAATGTACTGAACCACAGTACCTGCTGAGCGACCTGCACGCTTTCGCTGACCAATTGGGTCACGAAGCGTATTTCACCGCCTTCGCACCACAACTCGGCCGACTGGCCGCCAAAGTTCAACACCGGCAGCTTGCGTTTCGGATCGGCTTTGCCCAGGGCGCGCCATTTGCGCGTGCTGCCCCGTGTGGCCTCGTCCAGCGAGGCGTGGAATGGCGGGTTGCACATGGTCAGGTCGAACCGCTCTGCGCTCTCCAGCAGACCTGTGAGGATCTGCTTGGGGTTGCTCTGATGGCGTACCTGGATCGCTTTGTTCAGGCCATTGGATTGAATGATGGCCTTCGCCGCGGCGATGGCGGTCGCATCGATATCGGAACCGAGGAACTGCCAGCGATAGTCGCTGTAACCGATCAGCGGATATACGCAGTTGGCGCCCATGCCGATGTCCAGCACCTTCACGGCGGCGCCACGGGGGATCACACCGTCATTGCCGCTGGCCAGCAGGTCGGCGAGAAAGTGCACGTAATCGGCACGGCCTGGCACCGGTGGGCACAGGTAGTCCGCCGGAATGTCCCAGTGAGCGATGCCATAGAACGACTTGAGCAGCGCCCGGTTGAACACCCGCACGGCTTCCGGGCTGGCGAAGTCGATGCTTTCTTTGCCGTACGGATTGATGATCACGAACTTCTTCAGTTCCGGGGCGCTTTTGATCAGCGTCGGAAAGTCGTAGCGACCCTGATGGCGATTGCGCGGATGCAGGCTGGCCTTTTCCTTCGGGGCGACGGCCGTGGCCGGGGTCTTCGGGGCAGGCTTTTTGCGCGCAGGCTTGGGGGAGCGGGGGGCGGTCATGGCGGTGGTCGATTCGGGTATGGCTAAAAGTGGCGGGCATTGTCCCACATCCGGCCGATGTGAGCCCAACTGTAGCAATCAGCAAATAACCCTGTGGGAGCGAGCTTGCTCGCGATGGCGGTGTGTCAGACAACACATATGTTGGATGTGATGGCCTCATCGCGGGCAAGCCCGCTCCCACAGGGATCTTCGTTGGTTAGTCGGGAAGTGACAGGCATAAAAAAGGGAGGCCACTTGGGCCTCCCTTTTTCATAGCGATTTACCCTTACAGGCTGGCAATCCGCGCATGCTGCTCGGCCAGCTTGCCCAGGGCCTGTTCGGCCTCGGCCAGTTTGGCACGTTCTTTCTCGATGACTTCGGCTGGCGCCTTGTCAACGAAACCGGCGTTGGACAGCTTGCCGCCGACTCGTTGCACTTCACCTTGCAGACGCTGGATTTCCTTGTCCAGACGCGCCAGTTCCGCACCTTTGTCGATCAGGCCGGCCATTGGCACCAGCACTTCCATCTCGCCGACCAGTGCGGTGGCGGACAGCGGTGCTTCTTCGCCAGCAGCCAGCACGGTGATCGATTCGAGGCGCGCCAGTTTCTTCAGCAGGGCTTCGTTCTCGGTCAGGCGACGCTGATCCTCGGCGCTGACGTTCTTCAGGAACAGCGGCAGCGGTTTGCCCGGACCGATGTTCATTTCGCCACGGATGTTACGGGTGCCGAGCATCAGGCCCTTGAGCCATTCGATGTCATCTTCGGCGGCCTGATCGATGCGTGTTTCGTTGGCCACCGGCCAAGGTTGCAGCATGATCGTCTTGCCTTCGATGCCAGCCAGCGGCGCGATGCGCTGCCAGATTTCTTCGGTGATGAACGGCATGAACGGGTGCGCCAGGCGCAGGGCGACTTCCAGTACGCGCACCAAGGTACGACGGGTGCCGCGCTGGCGTTCGACCGGTGCGTTTTCGTCCCACAGCACAGGCTTGGACAGTTCCAGGTACCAGTCGCAATACTGGTTCCAGATGAACTCGTACAAAGCTTGTGCGGCCAGGTCGAAACGGAACTGGTCAAGCTGGCGGGTCACTTCGGCTTCGGTGCGTTGCAGCTGCGAAATGATCCAGCGATCGGCCAGGGACAGCTCAAAGGCTTCGCCGTTCTGGCCGCAGTCTTCGCCCTTGTCCAGCACGTAGCGCGCCGCGTTCCAGATCTTGTTGCAGAAGTTGCGATAGCCTTCGACGCGGCCCATGTCGAACTTGATGTCACGACCGGTGGACGCCAGCGAGCAGAAGGTAAAGCGCAGGGCGTCGGTGCCGTAGCTGGCGATGCCTTCGGCGAACTCGTCGCGGGTCTGCTTCTCGATCTTCTTCGCCAGTTTCGGCTGCATCATGCCGGAGGTGCGTTTCTGCACCAGGGCTTCGAGCTCGATGCCGTCGATGATGTCCAGCGGGTCCAGGACGTTGCCCTTGGACTTGGACATCTTCTGGCCCTGGCCGTCACGCACCAGGCCGTGAACGTACACAGTCTTGAACGGAACCTGCGGCGTGCCGTCTTCGTTTTTCACCAAATGCATGGTGAGCATGATCATCCGGGCAACCCAGAAGAAAATGATGTCGAAGCCAGTCACCAGGACGTCGGTGGAGTGGAATTTCTTCAGGAACTCGGTTTTTTCCGGCCAGCCGAGGGTGGAGAACGTCCACAGACCCGAGCTGAACCAGGTGTCGAGTACGTCGTTGTCCTGTTGCAGCGCAACGTCCGGCCCGAGGTTGTGCTTGGCACGCACTTCGGCTTCGTCGCGACCGACGTAGACCTTGCCCGACTCGTCGTACCAGGCCGGAATCCGGTGGCCCCACCACAGCTGGCGGCTGATGCACCAGTCCTGGATGTCGCGCATCCACGAGAAGTACATGTTTTCGTACTGTTTCGGCACGAACTGGATACGGCCGTCTTCAACGGCGGCAATCGCAGGCTCGGCCAAAGGCTTGGTGGACACGTACCACTGGTCGGTCAGCCAAGGCTCGATGACGGTTCCGGAGCGATCGCCTTTCGGCACTTTCAGGGCGTGATCGTCAACGCTGACCAGCAGGCCGATAGCGTCGAACGCGGCCACGATCTGCTTGCGCGCTTCGAAACGGTCGAGACCGGCGTATTCGGCCGGGATCTTGCCGTCGATGGTTTCGTTCAGTGTGCCGTCGAGGTTGAACACCTGGCACGCTGGAAGAACGGCGGCGTTCTTGTCGAAGATGTTCAGCAGCGGCAGGTTGTGGCGCTTGCCGACTTCATAGTCGTTGAAGTCGTGGGCCGGGGTGATTTTCACGCAGCCGGTGCCGAATTCAGGGTCGCAGTAATCGTCGGCGATGATCGGGATGCGGCGGCCAACCAGTGGCAGCTCGACAAATTTGCCGATCAGGGCTTTGTAGCGTTCATCGTTCGGGTTAACGGCCACGGCGGAGTCGCCGAGCATGGTTTCCGGGCGAGTGGTCGCGACGATCAGGAAATCCTTGCCTTCAGCGGTCTTGGCGCCGTCGGCCAGCGGGTATTTCAGGTTCCACAGGAAACCTTTCTCGTCGTGGTTTTCCACTTCGAGGTCGGAAATCGCCGTGTGCAGCTTGGTGTCCCAGTTGACCAGGCGCTTGCCGCGGTAGATCAGGCCGTCTTCGTGCAGGCGTACGAAAGCTTCTTTAACGGCTTCCGAGAGGCCGTCGTCCATGGTGAAGCGCTCGCGGCTCCAATCTACGGACGAACCGAGGCGACGGATCTGACGGCTGATGTTGCCGCCGGACTCATCTTTCCACTCCCAGACTTTCTCGAGGAATTTCTCGCGGCCCAGGTCATGGCGGCTCTGGCCCTTGGCTTCGAGCTGACGCTCTACCAGCATCTGCGTGGCGATACCGGCGTGGTCGGTGCCCGGCTGCCACAGGGTGTTGCGACCCTGCATGCGGCGGAAACGGATCAGGGCATCCATGATCGCGTTGTTGAAGCCGTGACCCATGTGCAGGCTGCCGGTGACGTTCGGCGGCGGGATCATGATGGTGTAGGACTCGCCCGCGCCTTGCGGGGCGAAGTAATTCTCTGACTCCCAGGTGTTGTACCAGGAAGTTTCAATGGCGTGCGGCTGGTAGGTCTTATCCATGCGCGGCGGGACCCTATTGGCATTTATTCAGGAAAAGCCGGGAAGTATAGCGGGGATGAGCCGATGCGCGTAGAGCGAGGTGACAATGGGTGGGGGAAAGTTGTGGTTTTTCAGGGGGTGTTTTGTCTGCAATGACGCCATCGCGGGCAAGCCACGCTCCCACAGTATCGGTGTCGATCACACAAAGGTAGTACGACACTAACCCTGTGGGAGCGTGGCTTGCCCGCGATGGCGGTCTTTCAGTCGATGCGATTCAAATCGTTATGCCGCGTTTCCTTCAGGCACAGTACCGCAATCAAACTCAGCACCGCCGCCCCGGACACATAACCGCCGACGTAACTCAACCCTCCCATCGCCACCAGTTTCTGGGCGAAGAACGGCGCCGCGGAAGCGCCGACGATACCGCCCAGGTTGTAGGCCGCCGAGGCGCCGGTGTAGCGCACGTGGGTGGGGAACAGCTCCGGCAGCAGCGCACCCATCGGCGCAAAAGTCACGCCCATCAGAAACAGTTCGATGCACAGGAACAGCGCCACAGCCCAGGTCGAGCCTTGGGTCAACAGCGGCTCCATGAGAAAGCCGGACAGGATCGCCAGCACACCGCCGATGATCAGCACCGGTTTGCGCCCGTAACGGTCGCTGGCCCAGGCCGATAGCGGGGTGGCGGCAGCCATGAACAGCACCGCGAAGCACAACAGGCCGAGGAAGGTTTCGCGGCTGTAGCCGAGCGTTGCCACGCCGTAACTCAGGGAAAACACGGTGGAGATGTAAAACAGCGCGTAGCACACGACCATCGCACCGGCGCCCAGCAATACAGGCACCCAGTATTGGCCGAACAGCTCGAACAGCGGGATCTTCACTCGTTCCTGGCGCGCCATGGCGTTGGCGAATACCGGGGTCTCATGCAGCTTGAGGCGAACGTACAGGCCGACCATCACCAGTGCGGCGCTGAGCAGGAACGGAATACGCCAGCCCCATGAGCGGAATTGTTCGTCGTCCAGCACTAAGGCCAGGGTCAGGAACAGGCCGTTGGCCGCCAGAAAGCCGATGGATGGACCCAGTTGCGGGAACATGCCGAACCACGCGCGCTTGCCTTTCGGCGCGTTCTCCGTGGCCAGCAATGCCGCGCCACCCCATTCACCGCCTAACCCAAGGCCTTGGCCGAAGCGCAGGACGCAAAGCAGGATCGGTGCCCAGGCGCCAATGCTGTCGTATCCCGGCAGCACGCCGATCAGCGTGGTGCACACGCCCATCAGCAGCAGCGAGGCGACCAGGGTCGACTTGCGGCCGATACGGTCGCCGAAGTGACCGAAAAGGGCCGAACCCAAGGGGCGCGCAAGGAAGGCGATGCCGAACGTGAGAAACGCCGAAAGCATCTGGGCGGTGCCGGATGTCTGCGGAAAGAACACCGGACCGATCACCAGTGCGGCGGCAGTGGCATAGACGTAGAAGTCGTAGAACTCGATGGCAGTACCGATGAAGCTCGCGGTGGCCACGCGGGTGGCGGAGTTCGTCGGTTGCGCAGGTGTGGAGTCGCTGTAAGTCGTGCTGGTCGTCATGCGGTTATCCCTGACAGTCATGTGCTCCAGTGGAGCGAATTATTATGGTCGAGAACCCAGGGATGTGGGTGGAAGCACGGTCGCTGTTCAAGGTCGGAACAGTCGTCGGTTTGTTGCGGGCTTTGCGGGTGGACGGGCCGGAAGCTGCGAAGTGCGGGGTAAGCACGGGGCCGGCGAGGCTTGGGTAAGCGTTTCGATTATAGGAAGGTGGCTAACGATCGAACAAGTGGCTTGAGTGGCCACAAAAGACTTGTCCGATAGTTAGATAACAACAGGCATCGAGCTGGTCTGCCAGATCAGCACCCGCGTGACCCGGTTGTCCTCGGTCTCGAGAATTTCCAGGCGATACCGGCCGATCTTCAGGCACACCGCGCTTTCGGGAATGGTTTCCAGGGCCTCGGTGACCAGGCCGTTCAGGGTTTTCGGGCCGTCGCTGGGCAGGTGCCAGCCGAGGCTCTTGTTCAGCTCGCGAATGGACGCGGCACCGTCGATCACCAGGCGTCCGTCGGCTTGCGGGTGAATGTGCGGATTGTCCAGGCTCTGCTGGCTTTCGAACTCGCCGACGATTTCTTCGAGAATGTCTTCCAGGGTGACGATGCCCAACACTTCGCCGTATTCGTCGACCACCATGCCCAAGCGCCGCTGCTGCTTGTGGAAGTTGAGCAGTTGCAGCTGCAACGGCGTACTTTCCGGCACGAAGTACGGCTCGTGGCTGGCCGCCAGCAACGCTTCCCTGGTCAGGCTGGCATCGGGCAGCAAGTGAAGGATATGCCGGGTGTTGAGGACGGCTTCGACCTGGTTGATATCACTGTGGAACACCGGCAGGCGAGTACGTCTGTTGTGGCGCAATTGTTCGATGATTTCTTCGATGGAGTCATCGAGATTGATGCCGTCCACGTCGCTGCGCGGTACCAGGATGTCATTGACGGTGATGTTGTCCAGCGCGTGGATGCCTGGCAGCGGGTGAGGGCGGTTTGCGGTTTCGGAGTGCACATGCCGCTCCGTCAGCGCTTCGTCCTCACTCTGTTGCACCACTTTGGCTTTACGGGCGAATGGTCGCGTCAGCAACTGACTGATGCTATTGAGCAGCCATGCCGCGGGATAGATGATTTTCAGCGGCACCCGCAGCAGGTTGTTGCCCTGGGCCAGGATCGCATCCGGATAGCGAGCGGCGAGGGTGCGTGGCAAGTAGTCGGAAAACACCAGCAAAATGGCACCCGCCCCGAGGCAGGCGACCCACGGGCCGTTCTCGGCCCAAGTGAAAATGGCCAGCAAGGTACTGATGACTACCACCAGTGCACGGCACAGAGTGTTGCAAAAAATCAGGCTGGCCAGGGGAAAGCTGAGTTTCGCCACCGGTTTGTCGCTGGAACGCGTTGCGGTGCGCTGGGCCAGCAAATGCTGGTGCGCCGCTTCGATGGCGGTAAACAGCCCCGACCATAAAACCAGCAGGGTCACTACCGCGAGCATCGGCCCTATGGGCAAGTCGTCCATTAATGCCGCCCGTCAGATATGCAGGATGTATTCACGAACCAGCTTGCTGCCGAAATACGCCAGCATCAACAGGCAAAAACCGGCCAGGGTCCAGCGAATGGCTTTGTGCCCGCGCCAGCCGAGGCGATTGCGCCCCCACAGCAGCACACTGAAAACGATCCAGGCCAGGCAGGCCAGCAGGGTTTTGTGCACCAGATGCTGGGCGAACAGGTTCTCGACGAACAGCCAGCCGGAAATCAGCGACAGCGACAACAGCGTCCAGCCGGCCCAGAGGAAACCGAACAGCAGGCTTTCCATGGTTTGCAGCGGCGGGAAGTTCTTGATCAGCCCGGATGGGTGCTTGTGCTTGAGCTGGTGGTCTTGAATCAGCAGCAGCAAGGACTGGAACACCGCGATGGTGAACATGCCGTAGGCCAGGATCGAAAGCAGGATGTGGGCGAGGATGCCCGGCTCCTCATCGATGACCTGTACCGTGCCGGCGGGGGCAAAATGCGCCAGCATCACGGTCAGGGCCCCAAGGGGGAGCAGCAGGACCAGCAGGTTCTCTACGGGAATCCGCGAGCAGGCCAGCAGGGTCAGTGCGATGACCGCCACGGCAATCAGGCTGGCGGCACTGAAAAAGTCCAGGGCCAGGCCGGTCGGGGTCAGCAGGTGGGTGAGCAGGCTGACGCTGTGGGCCAATACGGCGAGCACGCCGAGCATGACCAGCAGGCGTTTGTTGACCTTGGCGCCGGACGCCAGGCGAGTGCCCTGGTAAATGGTCGCAGCGGCATACAAGCAGGCGGCGGCGAGGGTAGTTAGCAAGCTGGGTGACAAGGGGAGCATAAATCCTGTTAGGCAAGCCCGAAAGTCGCTGAGTTTGGCATAGAATCCCCGCCGCACGAAAGACCGCGCAACCCGACAGCGAGGTGTCCGCCGGCCACAGTCTTCGCTATAATCCGCGACCTGCCCACGCCGCAGGCTCGCCGAGCACACGTTTAGTCCGGTCCGGGCCGCCATTATCCCGGTCTACACAGGGCCTGAAAGGATCGCGCAATGTTTGAAAACTTAACCGACCGTCTCTCGCAGACGCTGCGCCATGTCACCGGCAAGGCCAAGCTGACTGAAGACAACATCAAAGACACCCTGCGTGAAGTGCGCATGGCGTTGCTCGAAGCCGACGTCGCCCTGCCGGTGGTCAAGGACTTCGTCAATTCGGTCAAGGAACGCGCCGTAGGCACCGAGGTGTCGCGCAGCCTGACGCCGGGCCAGGCCTTCGTGAAGATCGTCCAGGCCGAACTCGAAAGCCTGATGGGCGCGGCCAACGAAGATTTGAACCTGAGCGCCGTGCCGCCAGCGGTCATCCTGATGGCCGGTTTGCAGGGCGCTGGTAAAACCACCACCGCCGGCAAGCTCGCGCGCTTCCTCAAAGAGCGCAAGAAGAAGTCGGTCATGGTCGTGTCCGCCGACGTTTATCGTCCAGCGGCGATCAAGCAGCTGGAAATGCTCGCCGGTGAAGTCGGCGTTACCTTCTTCCCGTCCGACCTGAGCCAGAAGCCGGTCGAGATCGCGCAAGCGGCTATTAAGGAAGCGAAACTCAAATTCATCGACGTGGTCATCGTCGATACCGCCGGTCGCCTGCACATCGATGAAGAGATGATGGGCGAGATCAAGGCCCTGCATGCCGCGATCAACCCGGTCGAAACCCTGTTCGTGGTCGACGCCATGACCGGCCAGGACGCCGCCAACACGGCCAAGGCCTTTGGCGATGCATTGCCGCTGACCGGTGTGATCCTGACCAAGGTCGACGGCGACGCCCGTGGCGGTGCCGCCCTATCGGTGCGCGCCATCACCGGCAAGCCGATCAAGTTCATCGGTATGGGCGAGAAGAGCGAAGCGCTCGATCCGTTCCACCCTGAGCGTATCGCCTCGCGCATCCTCGGCATGGGCGACGTGCTCAGCCTGATCGAGCAGGCGGAAGCGACCCTCGACAAGGACAAGGCCGACAAGCTGGCCAAAAAGCTGAAGAAGGGCAGGGGCTTCGACCTCGAAGACTTCCGCGATCAGCTGCAACAGATGAAGAACATGGGCGGCCTCGGCGGGCTCATGGACAAGCTGCCGAACATGGGTGGCGTGAACCTGGCGCAGATGGGCAACGCCCAGGGCGCGGCAGAGAAGCAATTCAAGCAGATGGAAGCCATCATCAACTCCATGACCCCGGCCGAGCGCCGCGACCCTGAGATGATCAGCGGTTCGCGCAAGCGCCGGATCGCCATGGGTTCCGGCACCCAGGTGCAGGACATCGGCCGCTTGATCAAGCAGCACAAGCAGATGCAGAAGATGATGAAGAAGTTCTCCGCGAAAGGCGGAATGGCCAAGATGATGCGCGGCATGGGCGGAATGTTGCCCGGCGGCGGCATGCCAAAGATGTAAAGAATCCGCGCCGGCCATCAGGTCGGCGCTGCCCCACACGGACGTGGGATACACAGCAAACCCGCACTTGGCGGGAGCTGACCGGCCGTTTTCAACGACGGCTCTATAGCAAATCTGCATGGCGGCCGATAGGCCGCCGGAAAAAGTCATTTGCAAAAGTCCGGATATTCCTTAGAATATGCGGCCTTTCGGGCACCCATGCCCGCTGTGCCTTTAGATTTGCAGCACCGACTACAGGAACGATGTTCACATGCTAACAATCCGTCTTGCCCTTGGCGGCTCCAAAAAGCGCCCGTTTTACCACTTGACCGTAACCGACAGCCGCAACCCGCGCGACGGTTCGCACAAGGAACAGGTTGGCTACTTCAACCCTGTTGCCCGTGGTCAGGAAGTTCGTCTGTCCGTGAACCAAGAGCGCGTAGCCTACTGGCTGAGCGTTGGTGCACAACCTTCTGAGCGCGTTGCTCAGTTGTTGAAGGAAACTGCTAAGGCTGCGGCCTGAGCAATATGAACGCGACGCCTGCCATTGCTGATGATTTGATCGTTATCGGCAAGATTTATTCTGTTCACGGCGTTCGCGGCGAAGTGAAGGTGTACTCCTTTACTGATCCGATTAAAAACCTGCTGGACTACAAAACCTGGACGCTCAAGCGTGACGGTAATGTAAAGCAGGTAGAGCTGGTCAGCGGACGCGGGAACGACAAGTTCCTGGTCGCAAAGCTCAAGGGTCTCGATGATCGCGAAGAAGCTCGTCTTCTGGCCGGTTATGAGATCTGCGTGCCGCGCAACCTGTTCCCTGAACTCACCGACGGCGAGTACTACTGGTACCAGCTGGAAGGTCTCAAGGTCATCGACACCCTCGGACAACTGTTCGGGAAGATCGATCACCTGCTGGAGACTGGCTCGAACGATGTCATGGTGGTCAAGCCTTGCGCTGGCAGCCTGGATGATCGCGAACGCCTGTTGCCCTATACGGAGCAATGCGTGTTGGCCATCGACCTGGCCGCGGGCGAGATGAAGGTGGATTGGGACGCGGACTTCTAAGCGTGGCTAACTTGCGCGTAGAAGTGATCAGTCTGTTTCCCGAGATGTTTTCCGCCATCAGCGAGTACGGCATCACCAGTCGGGCGGTGAAACAGGGGCTCTTGCAGCTCACCTGTTGGAATCCGCGAGACTACACGACGGATCGACATCACACTGTGGACGATCGCCCGTTTGGCGGTGGTCCGGGCATGGTGATGAAGATCAAGCCCCTGGAAGATGCTCTGGTTCAGGCCAAGGCAGCAGCCGGGGAGGCGGCGAAGGTAATTTACCTGTCCCCCCAAGGCCGTCAACTGACTCAGTCGGCGGTACGCGAGTTGGCGAATCTGGATGCATTGATCCTGATTGCCGGCCGCTATGAAGGCATTGACGAGCGTTTTATTGATGCTCATGTCGATGAAGAGTGGTCGATTGGCGACTATGTACTGTCTGGCGGCGAGCTGCCGGCGATGGTCCTGATCGATGCGGTTACACGACTGCTGCCTGGAGCTTTAGGGCATGCGGACTCCGCCGAGGAAGATTCCTTTACGGATGGTTTGCTGGATTGCCCGCACTACACCCGACCGGAGGTGTATGCGGATCAGCGTGTTCCCGACGTATTGCTAAGTGGCAATCACGCGCACATCCGGCGTTGGCGTTTACAGCAGTCCCTTGGTCGGACCTTTGAACGACGCGCCGATCTTCTGGAAAGCCGCTCGCTTTCTGGAGAAGAGAAGAAGCTGCTCGAGGAATACATCCGCGAGCGGGACGATAGTTAACAACGTATCGATGGTAGATCCGACGATTTACCTTAGGAGCACAGCATGACTAACAAAATCATCCTTGCACTCGAAGCAGAGCAGATGACCAAAGAGATCCCTACCTTTGCCCCGGGCGACACCATTGTCGTTCAGGTGAAAGTGAAGGAAGGCGACCGTTCGCGTCTGCAAGCGTTCGAAGGTGTTGTTATCGCCAAGCGTAACCGCGGCGTAAACAGTGCATTCACCGTTCGTAAAATCTCCAACGGTGTTGGCGTAGAGCGTACTTTCCAGACCTACTCCCCGCAAATCGACAGCATGGCTGTCAAGCGTCGCGGTGACGTACGTAAAGCCAAGCTGTACTACCTGCGTGACCTGTCGGGTAAAGCAGCTCGCATCAAGGAAAAACTGGCTTAAGTCCAGCTTCCGATGCAAAAAAAGCAGCCTGCGGGCTGCTTTTTTGTTGCCTGTAATTTATCCCGCGACACAAGACCTGGTTATGCCCTTCGCGAGCAGGCTCGCTCCCACACAAGCTCTCTGGCGAGCCGAAAATCTGTGGTCAAAGGAGATTTCCTGTGGGAGCGAGCTTGCTCGCGATGGGATTTAGCCGGCGGCAACAGTCTCCGGCTGAATCAACGCCAACAACATCCACCCCGCCGCGGGCTTGATCGTGCTTTCCGGCGTCACTACATGCACCCAACCACTGTCGTCGCGCACGAACAACAAGGTCGCACGCTCGCCATGCAGTGCGCGGTAGTCGTCCCAATTGAAACCATCCGTCAACGTTGTGCTGTACAACTCGGCACCCTGACTCAGCTGGCTGGCTAGTTTGGCGTAGGTCAGTGCTTCGCTGCCCAGTTGATTGCCGCGATGTTCCAGGCTGGTGCGATGCTTGTCGGTGCGGCGGCTTTCCTGGCCGCTGGCCAGACCGAACATGCGTTGATGGCCCAGCTCATGACGAAAGCGCATCAGCGCCAGGGTGTTCATCTCGCCGGAGGGTGACAACGCCAGCAAATGCCCGAGGCCGACCAGGTCCAGATGCGCATCGGCATGTTGCGACGCCGGGTTGCCAAAATAGGTCGACAAGCCTTCCATCCGCGCGGCACTGATGTTTTCCCAGCTCGAATCCGTCAGCAGCACCCGGCTGCCCAGTTGTTGCAGGGCCTTGCCCAACGTGCGTGCAGGTCCGTTGGCGCCGATGATCAGGAAGCCGCTCGGTGCCGGTTCCGCTACTTTCAGCAGGCGAGCCAGCGGTCGTGCCGTCGCGCTTTGCAACACCACCGTGCCGATGATCACCGCAAAGGTGAGCGGCACCAGCAGCAACGCTCCCTGGTGACCGGCCTCATGCAGGCGAATGGCGAAGATTGCCGACACCGCCGCTGCCACGATGCCCCTTGGGGCAATCCATGCCAGCAGCGCTCGCTCGCGCCAACCCAGGCTGGAGCCCGCCGTGCTCAGCAGCACATTCAAAGGGCGGGCGATGAACTGAATCACCAGCAGCAAAATCAGCACCAGAGGCCCGAGGCCGATCATGGCGTTCAGGTCCAGTCGTGCCGCCAGCAGAATGAACAGGCCGGAGATCAGCAGCACGCTGAGGTTCTCCTTGAAGTGCAGGATGTGCCGCACGTCCACGCCTTTCATGTTTGCCAGCCACATGCCCATCAAAGTCACGGCCAGCAACCCGGATTCGTTGGTGACTTCGTTGGAGGCAATGAAAATACCCAGGACTGCCGCGAGCGCTGCCAGGTTGTGCAGGTATTCCGGCAGCCACTGGCGGCGAATCAGGGTACCGAGCAACCAACCACCAAAAACACCGAACAGGCTGCCGCACAAAATCACGCCACCGAAGGTCAGCAGGCTTTCCTCGAGGCCGTCACCTTCGGCGCTGGCGATGATGAAGCTATAGACGACCACCGCCAGCAGGGCACCGATGGGGTCGATGGCAATGCCTTCCCAGCGCAGGATGTTGGCAATCGACGCTTTCGGGCGCACGACGCGCAGCATTGGTACGATCACGGTCGGCCCGGTCACCAGGGTCAGGCTGCCGAACAGGATGGCCAGCATCCAGTCGAAATCCAGCAGCCAGTGAGTGGCGACAGCAATGACCACCCAAGTGGAGAGGGCGCCAATCGTGACCAGGCGATGAACGACGCTGCCGATTTCGCGCCACTCGGACAGATGCAGGGTCAGGCTGCCTTCGAACAGGATCAGCGCCACCGCCAGGGACACCAGCGGCATCAGCAGTGGCCCGAACATCTCCTGCGGGTCGAGCAAGTGCAGCACGGGGCCGGCCAGGATGCCGGTCAGCAGCAGGAAAAGGATCGCTGGCAGTTTCAAGCGCCAGGCCAGCCATTGGCAGAGCAGTGCCGCCGCACCGATTCCGCCAAATGCCAATAAAATCTGCTGCTCGCTCATTGCTGCTCCCTGTTCCTTGAAATCGCGGCCTATGAAAGACTAGCGGCCGTTTCCATGTCCAATTTTAATTTTGTGCGCAGTCCCAAGGCTGCGTGATTCGAGTGCCCATGCCTGCCATCGATCACCCGCTGATAGACCAATTCCTCGATGCCTTGTGGCTGGAGAAAGGCCTTTCCGATAACACCCGCGATGCCTATCGCAGTGACCTGGCGCTGTTCAACGGCTGGCTGCAGGACAAAGAACTGGAGCTGGTCAATGCCGGTCGCGGGTTGATACTCGACCACCTGGCCTGGCGCCTGGAGCAAAACTACAAGCCACGTTCCACTGCGCGATTTCTCTCGGGTGTGCGTGGCTTTTATCGTTACCTGCTGCGGGAAAAGATGATCTCGGTCGATCCGACATTGCGCGTTGATATGCCGCAACTCGGCAGGCCGCTGCCAAAGTCATTGTCTGAGGCCGATGTGGAAGCCTTGCTGAAGGCGCCTGATTTGAGCGAGGCCATCGGCCAGCGCGACCGGGCCATGCTTGAGGTGCTTTATGCCTGCGGCTTGCGGGTGACCGAGCTGATCAGCCTCACCCTTGAGCAAGTCAATTTGCGTCAAGGCGTGTTGCGAGTGATGGGCAAGGGCAGCAAGGAGCGGCTGGTGCCGATGGGCGAGGAGGCGATTGTCTGGGTCGAACGCTACATGCGTGATGCC
This sequence comes from Pseudomonas sp. BF-R-19, assembly GCF_019956445.1. Taxonomy (NCBI): domain Bacteria; kingdom Pseudomonadati; phylum Pseudomonadota; class Gammaproteobacteria; order Pseudomonadales; family Pseudomonadaceae; genus Pseudomonas; species Pseudomonas sp. BF-R-19. Next base: position 4,829 of record NZ_JAHBDN010000067.1, on the reverse strand, counting down.
CGCAGCGAACTGCTTGGCGGACGTCCCAGCGATGTGTTGTTCCCCAGTCAGCGTGGCGAGCAGATGACCCGCCAGACCTTCTGGCACCGGATCAAGCATCAGGCCAGGGTGGCCGGGATCGGCAAGTCGCTGTCGCCACACACCTTGCGCCATGCCTTCGCCACGCACCTGCTCAACCACGGTGCAGACCTGCGGGTGGTGCAGATGCTGCTGGGGCACAGCGATTTGTCGACGACGCAGATTTATACCCATGTTGCCCGGGCACGTTTGCAGGATCTGCATGCCAGGCATCATCCACGCGGGTGAACTTCCCGAGATCCGCTTTTCTGTTGGAGCGGGCTTGCCCGCGAAGAGGCCGGCACATACAACATTGATGTCGCCTGACACGACGCTTTCGCGAGCAAGCTCGCTCCCACAAGGGATTGTGTCGCCACAAGTGTCTTGCATCAGGTGCATTCGGCCATGTGGACCTAATGTGATAGGCTGGGCCGGTTTGCACGATGGGCGGTTATGACCCGGTGTTTCGGCACGGGCGTTCTGATCGTCCCATATGTTCGCCTTCAGGAGTTCTCATGCGTCTGACCCAGATTTTCGCCGCCGCAGCCATTGCGTTGGTCAGCACCTTTGCCGTCGCCGATGACGCGGCCGACAAAGCCATTCGTAAAAGCCTGGAAAACCTCCAGCTCGAAGTGCCGGTAGAGACCATCACCGCCAGCCCGTTGCCAGGCCTGTACGAAGTCAAACTAAAAGGCAGCCGTGTGCTGTACGCCAGCGCCGACGGCCAGTACGTGGTTCAGGGTTACCTGTTCGATCTCAAGGACGGCAAGCCGGTCAACCTGACCGAGAAGACCGAGCGCCTGGGCATCTCCAAGCTGATCAACGCCATCCCGGTTGCCGAAACCGTTGTCTACCCGGCCATTGGCGAAACCAAGTCGCACATCACCGTGTTCACCGACACCACTTGCCCGTACTGCCACAAGCTGCACGCCGAAGTGCCCGAGCTGAACAAGCGCGGCATCGAAGTGCGTTACGTCGCGTTCCCGCGCCAGGGCCTGGGCTCGCCGGGTGACGAGCAACTGCAAGCGGTGTGGTGCTCGAAGGACAAGAAAGCGGCCATGGACAAAATGGTCGACGGCAAGGAAATCAAGGCCGCCAAGTGCGATAACCCGGTTTCCAAACAGTTCGCACTCGGCCAGTCGATCGGCGTGAATGGCACACCGGCTATCGTTTTGGCCGACGGTCAGGTCATTCCGGGCTACCAGCCTGCGCCACAAGTCGCCAAACTGGCGCTGGGCGCGAAGTAAATTCGCATCGTCACGGCAAGCCTTGACGATCATGGTCCGGTAGCGACATTCGCCGGGCCATCAATAGAGAACCGCGAGTATGCGGTTGTTTTCACGGCCGGCCTCGAGTCGGCCGTTTTATGGGGAGTTCACAGTGAAACCGGTCAAAGTAGGCATCTGTGGGTTAGGAACCGTCGGTGGCGGTACCTTCAACGTACTTCAGCGTAACGCCGAGGAAATTGCTCGTCGTGCCGGGCGTGGGATCGAAGTGGCACAAATTGCCATGCGCACGCCAAAGCCTCAGTTCCAAACGACCGGTATTGCGATTACCAACGATGTCTTCGAAGTGGCCACGAACCCTGAGATCGACATCGTTATAGAGCTGATGGGCGGCTACACCGTTGCCCGCGAGCTGGTACTCAAGGCCATCGAGAATGGCAAGCATGTGGTCACCGCGAACAAGGCGCTTATCGCCGTTCACGGTAATGAAATTTTCGCCAAGGCCCGCGAGAAGGGCGTGATCGTTGCGTTCGAAGCGGCGGTGGCCGGTGGCATCCCGGTGATCAAGGCGATCCGCGAAGGCCTGTCCGCCAACCGCATCAACTGGGTAGCCGGCATCATCAACGGCACCGGCAACTTCATCCTCACGGAAATGCGTGAGAAGGGTCGCACCTTCGAAGACGTATTGGCCGAAGCCCAGGCCCTGGGTTACGCCGAAGCCGATCCGACCTTCGACGTCGAGGGTATCGACGCCGCTCACAAGCTGACGATCCTGGCGTCCATCGCGTTCGGTATTCCGTTGCAGTTCGACAAGGCCTACACCGAAGGCATCACCAAGCTGACCACCGCCGACGTCAACTACGCCGAAGCGCTGGGCTACCGCATCAAGCACCTGGGCGTGGCGCGCAGCACCGCGGCCGGTATCGAACTGCGCGTGCACCCGACGCTGATCCCGGCCGATCGCCTGATCGCCAACGTCAACGGCGTGATGAACGCGGTGATGGTCAACGGCGATGCTGCCGGTTCGACCCTGTTCTACGGCGCTGGCGCCGGCATGGAGCCGACCGCTTCGTCGGTGATCGCCGATTTGGTGGACGTGGTCCGCGCCATGACTTCCGACCCGGAAAACCGCGTGCCGCACCTGGCGTTCCAGCCGGATTCGCTGTCGGCTCACCCGATCCTGCCGATCGAAGCCTGCGAAAGCGCCTACTACCTGCGCATTCAGGCCAAGGACCATCCGGGCGTATTGGCTCAGGTCGCGAGCATCCTCTCGGAGCGCGGCATCAACATCGAGTCGATCATGCAGAAGGAAGCCGAGGAGCACGACGGTCTGGTGCCGATGATCCTGCTGACCCACCGCGTGCTGGAACAGCACATCAACGATGCCATCGCTGCTTTGGAAGCCTTGGCGGGTGTGGTCGGTCCGGTTGTACGGATCCGCGTCGAGCACCTTAACTAATTGAGAAGTAGCTGCAAGCCGTCAGCTGCAAGCTGCAAGCTAAAAGCCCCGGTGCTTTGAACTTGCAGCTTGAAGCTTGAAGCTTGAAGCCCAAACCGAAGGTTTGCCCCTATGCGCTACATCAGTACCCGCGGCCAGGCACCGGCCCTGAATTTCGAAGACGTCCTGCTGGCAGGCCTTGCCACCGACGGCGGTCTGTACGTCCCGGAAAACCTGCCACGTTTCACCCAGGAAGAAATCGCTTCGTGGGCCGGCCTGCCGTATCACGAGCTGGCTTTCCGCGTCATGCGCCCGTTCGTCACCGGCAGCATTCCGGACGCCGATTTCAAAAAGATTCTTGAAGAAACCTACGGCGTGTTCGCCCACAGCGCCGTTGCGCCGCTGCGTCAGCTGAACGGCAACGAATGGGTGCTGGAGCTGTTCCACGGCCCGACCCTGGCGTTCAAGGACTTCGCCCTGCAACTGCTGGGTCGTTTGCTCGACTACGTGCTGGAAAAGCGCGGCGAGCGCGTGGTGATCGTCGGTGCCACCTCCGGTGACACCGGTTCGGCTGCCATCGAAGGCTGCAAGCACTGCGAAAACGTCGACATCTTCATCCTGCACCCGCACAACCGTGTGTCCGAAGTGCAGCGTCGGCAGATGACCACCATCTTCGGTGAGAACATCCACAACATCGCCATCGAAGGCAACTTCGATGACTGCCAGGAAATGGTCAAGGCGAGCTTCGCCGACCAGGGCTTCCTCAAGGGCACTCGCCTGGTCGCCGTGAACTCGATCAACTGGGCGCGGATCATGGCCCAGATCGTTTACTACTTCCACGCAGCCCTGCAACTGGGCGGCCCAGCGCGTTCGGTGTCGTTCTCGGTGCCGACCGGCAACTTCGGCGACATCTTCGCCGGTTACCTGGCGCGCAACATGGGCCTGCCGATCAATCAGTTGATCGTCGCCACCAACCGCAACGACATCCTGCACCGCTTCATGAGTGGTAACCAGTACGTCAAGGACACCCTGCACGCCACGCTGTCGCCGTCCATGGACATCATGGTGTCGTCGAACTTCGAACGCCTGCTGTTCGACCTGCATGGTCGCAACGGCGCGGCCATCGCCGGGCTGATGGATTCGTTCAAGCAGGGCGGTGGTTTCAGCGTCGAGCAAGAGCGCTGGACCGAAGCCCGCAAGTTGTTCGACTCGCTGGCCGTGGATGACGCGCAAACCTGCGAAACCATCGCCGAAGTCTACGAGCAGACTGGCGAAGTGCTGGATCCACACACGGCCATTGGCGTGAAAGCGGCGCGGGAATGCCGACGTAGCCTGGACATCCCAATGGTGATCCTGGGCACCGCCCACCCGGTTAAATTCCCGGACGCCGTGGAAAAAGCCGGTGTAGGAAAAGCTCTCGAACTGCCTGTGCATCTTTCTGATTTGTTTGAACGAGACGAACGTTGCACCGTGTTGCCAAATGACCTGAAGGCCGTGCAGGCCTTTGTCAGTCAGCATGGCAACCGCGGCAAGCCGCTGTAACCGGTCAGCGCTGTTACATTTTGAAGCCCGTCTCCTGACGGGCTTTTTCATTTCTGCATGCACACTTGTCGTGTTATCGCCGCGAAAGGACAGGCGAGTGGATCACCAAGGACGTGGGAATGCTGTTTACAAGTGTGTTCAAGTCGGTTGTGCGTTGGCTGTTTTTGCTCGGCATCCTGGGTGTTGCCCAATGGGGAGGGGCGAGCCCTGCATCGATTCAGGAGCGTGGGAAGTCTGTCGCACGTTCAATGGTCGTGCTGGATGACCAGGAGTTGCAGTGGATGGCCAGCCATCCACGGGTCGTGGTTACGGCACTGGAATACCCGTTGTACCTGTTCAAGGATGAATATGGCCAATGGACGGGCTTGAACAGTGACCTGCTCAAACGCATCAGTGACATGACAGGGTTGCAGTTCGTTTACGAACAGTCTTTTTCCACCGATCAGATGCTGGCCCATCTGGAAAGCGGCGCGGCGGATTTGAGTACGACCCTGTCGATGAATGACGAACGCAAGGCGTTTCTCGATTTCAGCCATGCGTTCGGCGGTGCAGGGTGGGTCTTTGTC